>JABDPD010000293.1 GCA_013042895.1 Boseongicola sp.
CTCTTTGGGTACGCGCATGTACCGTGGATGGCAAAGAAACAAAGGCTCATTGACGAAGCCGCTTTGCCTGGTCCTGCCGAGCGGCTGAGGCAAGCACAGCTTTCGGCCAAGGCGTTGGTTGAAGCAGGCTATGTGCCGATTGGGCTTGATCATTTTGCGTTGCCTGACGACAGCATGACGATCGCGGCGCAATCTGGAAGGCTCAGACGCAATTTTCAGGGTTATACAACCGATCAGGCGGATATAATGCTTGGCGTAGGCGCGACCTCAATCGGCAAGTCATCGATGGGGTTTGTTCAAAACACGACCGAGACAGGCGCCTGGGCGCGCGCAGTGGAGGGAGGCGTTCTGCCGACTGCCAAGGGTTATGCGCTTCAAGGTGAAGACCGTCTGAGAAGCTATGTAATTGAGCAATTGATGTGTGTGGGCTCCGTCGACCTCGATGAGGCCACCCGTCGTTTCGAGGCTTCACCTAGTTGGTATCGTGACACTGGAGAGAACCTTACGGAAATGGAGCGAGACGGGTTGATCGAGCGCGTCGGCAACATGATCAAGATCACGGAAAAAGGCGCCGTCTACGTTCGGGTCATCGCCGCCGCTTTTGACGCATATCTCACGACTTCAAAGGCGCGGCACGCAGTGACGGTATGATAGTAGATGAGAGCCTAAGGTCCTGACCAAAGCGCTGAAAGACAAGCTATTCAGCGTGTCTCCAGGCAATCGCAGCCAGGTAATTGCCCATTTCGCAGCTTATAACGGTTGACCGCGCAGGTCCGTATCCGTCAGCGTTTCGAGATTTGCGAACTACATTGCGATTGCGCGCGAATCGGATCAATCCCGACAGCGTAAGAACCAAAAACTCACCCTCGCCCTTCACGGGCATAGTCTCAACCGAATTCCAGCCTTTTTGCATTGCTGACGCATGCATCTCAAATGGATCGCGCTTGGTCGGCAGACTGTGTTTCATTCGCCTGTCTTTCACTGCGGGCCCTGATCGGGCTCTTGCTAATCACTCTGTTAACCCAAGTCGAGCATAAGATAAATGCCTATTTTTTAGGCATAATTTGAAAACCCACGAAGTTGGTGGCTTAGTATCGATGTAAAGTGCTCGTCCACAGGGCCGGTTGCTCATATCCATCGCTTTGCTTGTGTTTTCCGCCTCTCGGTTGGGGCAGATGCGACGACGGCTACGGTCTGCTTGCAAAGCTTGATACCCCGGGCGTGAACCAGTGGTTTCTACCTCTGGCGATGATCCGATTGTTCAAACAGTTTGGGTGAAAGGACACCGCAAGATCACAGCGCCGCTGCGAATTGAAAGCCTGACGGGCAATCACAAGAACGTCGAACGCATGTGAGGCGAAAGAGGCTCAAAACTCCCGCAAAGACCCAACAATTGGAAGCGGCTGTAGCACATGGACAACTCAATCACACAGCTCCGGCCGCAGTATCCTAGTCACATTTGGAGCGCCGGTCTGTTCACGACAAGCGGGGCAACGGATGGTCCAATAGGATGTTCACGGTGTCCATTGAGTTCACCCGCGATGCTCTTTGCGTGGCAATAAAGCCAAAGACGAATAGTTCAGACGTGCTGGATGCGCTTTATTTCGTGCCTTTGCAGAATGTGTTTCGCGATCACAGTCTTTCCGACAATGGCGCGGAGTTACTGGCTGTGGCGCCGCAAGACTGGCTGAGAAAGGTCAGGATCAAACCGATCCAGATTTAGTCAGGATCAAACTGGGAGAATGACTAAAACGAGCGCTTTAGTGGCCCGCTGCGCTGGGAAGTCCCCAATGCTGAATTGTTCCAAGCAACCGAAAAGGCGCAGATCGTCATCAAAACATGGCTCTGACAGTTCAAACCTGTTCGAACACATTACGCCCTGAACATGCAACCACTCGTCCCAGAAACCTTGGGAAAAGGCGGCCCGAAGTAGTAATGGAAAGGTAGCTTAAGGTGTTCGGTCGCGTTCGAGAAAGTCAACCAATGACCAATGGGGTCAGGCAGATTCTTTCAAAAGTTTTTCATTTAAGTCTTTGATATTCTTTCTGTTTGGCGTTCTGAGCGACCATCTTTTGAAGTCGAACACTCATGCAAGAGGCC
>JABDPD010000301.1 GCA_013042895.1 Boseongicola sp.
CGCCGGGACCGTCCACGAGTGGATCACGTCGCCACCGGTCAACTGGACAACCACAACCTTGCCGGTCGGGATCACAATCGACGTGTCTGTCGCCAACAGGAACTGCTCATCGCTGTAACCGGCATCCGCAAGTTGCTGCGACACATCCGGTGTCAGCATGTTCCCTTCCGCCGCGCCAATCATATAGCTTTCGAATTCAATGCCCTCATCCACGTACTCATAGCCCCAGTACCACTGATAACCGGTTGCCTTGATGACCACGTCGCCTTCCGGAATGGTCTGATCCTTGAACAGAACCGGCAACGAGAACGAGCCAATAAAGATCAGAATCACAATCGGAATGACCGTCCATGCAACTTCGATTGGCGTGTTGTGGGTGAACGTTTTCGGCTCAGGGTTGGACTTCTGATTGTAACGCACGATCACGTACAACAAGAGCCCCAAAACAAAGAGCGTGATGATCGTGATGATCACCAAAAGGAAGTTATCCAGCCAGACAACGTCCTGCATGCTGCTGGTTGCCTGTGGCTGAAATCCCAGCTCCCCGTCGGTCGGCTGACCGATGATGGGAAGGTCCTGAGCGAAAGCGGCTCCAGCGGCGGCAAAAGACGCGGCCAGTCCGGTAAGAAAGGTCGAAAGACGCATGTCGAAGATGGTCCTGTGTTTGTTGGTGTTCCCTGACCGCAAAAAACGCTTCCCACGGCCCTGTTGTTCTTGGCGCCCTAGAAACCATATTAAGTCCATGGGAACAAGACACAGCGTTGCGGCAATCAGCCGCCCGTCACCCCCGCGAAAAAGGAAAACGCATGGCCGACACGACCCCCTTCCGCCCCTTCGAGACAATGCTCGATGAAACCCGCGCATTGGCGATGCTGCGCGAGGCTGTCGCCGGAGCCGATGACGGTGAGTTGTTCCTCGAACGCCGCCGTTCCGAAGCTCTGTCCTTTGATGACGGACGCCTCAAAAACGCCAGTTACGACGCTGCACAAGGCTTTGGACTGCGCGCTGTCAATGGCGAAACAGCCGGCTACGCCCATTCCACCGAGATCACTGAACACAGCCTGAAACGCGCCGTCGACACTGCTCGCCTCGCCGTCGGAGACGGCGGCGGCACCCTCGCTGACGCCCCGCGTGCCACAAATAAAAAGCTCTACAGCGACCATGATCCCATGGCCGACGCCGAATTTCCCGTCAAAATCGAAACACTTGCCGAGATCGATGCTTACGCCCGAAGCCTCGACAAGCGCGTGATTCAGGTGTCCGCGAATCTCGCGGCCTCGATTCAGGAAGTGGTGATTCTCCGCCCCGAAGGTCACTCCGTCACCGACACCCGCCCAATGACCCGCCTCAATGTCTCGGTCATCGTTGAGGAAAACGGCCGTCGCGAAAGCGGCGGGTCCGGAGGCGGCGGCCGCACGGCACTCAACGGCCTAATCGACCCCGAACACTGGCAATCCGCCGCCCGCGAGGCGCTTCGTATTGCACTCGTGAACCTTGAAGCTGTCCCCGCACGCGCCGGCGTGATGGATGTCGTTCTTGGTCCTGGCTGGCCAGGTATCCTTTTGCACGAAGCCATCGGCCACGGCCTTGAAGGCGACTTCAACCGCAAAGGCTCGTCGGCGTTTTCCGGCCTCATGGGCAAACAGATTGCCTCTAAAGGAGTCACCGTTCTGGACGACGGCACGATTCCGGACCGCCGCGGCTCGATCACCGTCGATGACGAAGGCACACCATCGGGCAAAAACACCCTTATCGAAGACGGCGTCCTCGTGGGCTACATGCAAGACCGCCAGAACGCTCGCCTCATGGGCGTCCCTGCCACCGGCAATGGACGGCGCGAAAGCTACGCTCACGCGCCCATGCCCCGCATGACCAACACCTATATGCTCGGCGGCGACGCCAAACGCGAAGATATCGTCGCCGACCTCAAAGATGGCATCTACGCCGTCGGCTTTGGTGGCGGACAGGTCGACATAACCTCTGGCAAATTCGTGTTTAGCTGCACCGAAGCCTACCAGGTCAAAAACGGCCAGGTCGGTGCCCCCGTGAAAGGAGCAACCCTGATCGGAGACGGCGCCACAGCACTGAAACACATCCGCGCCATCGGCAACGACATGGCGCTTGATCCGGGTATGGGCACCTGCGGCAAACAAGGCCAATGGGTCCCCGTCGGCGTTGGCCAGCCAACCTTGATGATCGGTGGCCTGACTGTCGGCGGATCGGCCACCTGATCGGCCGCCCCTACTGTCGCTCAATGCTCAGGAGGCGCCCATAAGCGAAAGTTCATGCGCATAAACCTCAGGCATATAGCGGCGGTCCTAAACCTCGGGCAGATATCTTTCCAACCGACGCCCCGCTGAACAAGCGGGGCGAAGCGCGGCCAAAAAGGGCGCGCAACTACAGGAAAGACACTTGAGATGAAGTATACAATCCCCCTCGCCACTGCCTTCGCCGTCTGGATGGGTGCCGCGCATGCCGACGAATTCACTGACAAGATCGTCACGAACCTGCAAGATCTTGGATATGACTACATCGAGATCAAAAACGGCCCGAGCCAGGTCAAAGTCGAAGCCATCCGCGGCACCGAGGAACTGGAAGTGATCTACGACCGGCTAACCGGTGAGATCCTGAAACAGGAAATCGAAAGCACAGAGGGCGACGATATCGGCCAAAGCGGCGTAGACATTAGCAACAGAAACCGCGACTTTTTGGACGATGACGACGATGGGCGTGATGATGATGACGACGATAATGATGACGATTATGATGACGACGATGAAGATGATGATGACGACAGCGACGATGACTGATCACCGCGTCTGACCCAACAGACCACAGGCTCCGGCAACCGCTGGGGCCTGAGAAAGATTTAAAATGCTGCACCGCCTGATCCTGATTTTCTTCCTTGCATTAAGCGCCGCCCAAGCGGCTGCCGACACTGACACTTTGCGCGACCACTACGTCAACGAACTGCAGGAAGACGGCTACGAGGAAATTCGGATCACCCGCACCCTGCTCGGCCGTATGCGCTTCGTCGCCCTAAGTCCCCGCTATCGCCGTGAAATTGTAATCAATCCTCTGACAGGTGTCGTTTTGCGCGACTACATCCGCGTCCTTCAGCGCGAGGAGGAGGACGAGAATGAAGATGACGGCGATGACGATGATCACGACAGCAATGAAGATGACGATGATCATGACGATGACGATGACGATGACGAAGATGATGATGACGAAGATGATGATGATCGTGATGACGACGACCACGATGATGACGACTGATCAGTGACAGCCCTCTTCCAATACAGCGCCAGAAAGTGGCGGCGATGAAAAACCCGGTTTTCCTTGCCGTTGTTGTGCTCATCCAAGTCGTCTGTGCGGCCTTCTTCGTAGGCCAGATCTTCGCCTCCGTTTTTGCCCTGCCGCTACCGCCCTTGTCATGGACATTCATCGAGCTGATCGAGATCGGCGCCGCAATCGGCCTCGTTACAGGTGTCGTCGTCGGTATTCTGGCCCTGCGTCAGGCCCGCACGCAGGCCGCCAAAGCCGAAGCCGCCCTGAGACACGCAAAAAGTGCCTTCCGCGAGGTGCTCGAAGACCTCTTCACCGAATGGCACCTCACGCCCGCCGAGCGCGATGTGGCGATCTTCGCTATCAAAGGCTTCTCAACCCAGGAAATGGCCAACCTGCGCGGCGTCAGCGAAGGCACCATTAAAGCGCAGACCGCCGCAATCTACCGCAAAGCCGGCGTCACTGGCCGCCCCCAACTCTTGAGCCTCTTCATAGACGGACTGGTCGAAGACAGCCCCTGAAACCTCCACGCGCCCTCCTTGGTTTCATAGAATCCAACGCGACCGCGCCTCTTCAAGACAGCCTACCTCAAACCGTCTTCAGCATCCCGCCATCCACATGATAGGCTGACCCCACCGAGTAAGACGCCATCGGACTGCAAACAAACACGCAGAAATTCGCCAACTCATCGACGCTTGCGAACCGCTTAATATCGGCATGCTCGTCCGCAACCTCTTGCAAATAGCTCTCCCAATCATCGCCCCGCAACTCGCGCGCAGTGTTCTCCCAGTCCGGTGTGCGCACCAATCCGGGGTTCACGGTATTCACTCGAATATTCCGCTTGATCATCTCGCTGGACAAACATTTCCCAAACATCATCAGCGCCGCCTTGGTCGTGTTGTAAATCGGCTCGTACCACAGGGGTTGCACGGCGCAGATCGACGCATTCATCAACATCGCCCCCCCGCCTTTCGCATCCATCTGCTCTGCCAAACCGCGCGACAACCTTACCGCCGCCATCACATGCAGTGCCCAGAAATCATCCCACTTATCATCCGGCGCATCCGCCACCGTCTCGTTGGAACCTGTTCCCGCGTTAGAGACAAAGATATCCGCCCCACCTTCTGCTGCCGCGGCATCAATCACTGCCTGGCACCCCTCAGCCGTCGAAACATCCGACACAACGGCCACAGCAGTCACACCATACTCCTCGGTAATCGCCCGCGCCGCCGCCTGAACCGTCTCCGAAGTACGTGCCGTCACAATGACATTCGCCCCCTCGCGAGCAAATGCCCGCGCAATACCAAGCCCAATGCCCTTCGAGCCACCAGTCACAACCGCCAGCTTCCCTTTAAGTCCCAAATCCATCCAAAACACCTCCTTCAAACACGACCCAACCCCTCTTTGGGTTCGAAAATCCCGGATGAGCCCGCCTCTTCGCGTGCGGTGGCAGAGCCCTCAATTTGTCAGGCGTCCATCCGTCCCTGCCCCTGTGCCTCACGCAAGGCCGCAAACATCTCGCGAACATCCGCTGGCGTCGCTCGCTCAGCAGCACCTTCTGCCACCTCCGCCTCACTCCAAATCTCGCTGTCGGCAGGATCATGCAGCATCGCCCAATCCCCGAATAACCGCTCTGAGATGCCTTCGCCCACAAGCTGCACCACATTCACATGCCGGTCATCGCGTTCAATCCGCCGGAACGTCGCGCGCACCGCATCCTCGGGACCCTCCAAAAGTTGCACAAAAATGTCATGCCGACACACAAGCGCCCCGGTGATTCCGTCGCGCGAGTTGCATCGCCGCGCATCGAGCAAAATCCCTGCAAGCGAGGTTTCATCAAACCCAAATGGCTGCGACCGATAAATGATCTGAAATAGGTCTGACACTGCCTTCGCTCCTGTTCAATCCACGACCAAGAGGTCGCGCTACCTCAAGCCTAGAACGTCCGTCTTCGGATGTCCCGAGCCGTTTACCTTTTGGCAAGCTTTTCACCGCGCGTTGTCTTAACTCGCCAGATCACCGTGCGGTCGCACCGACGCGATACCGACGTGGTACCGACGCGATACCGACGTACGGAAATCGCCAGATTTCCCAATGTATGAACAGCGACTCAACCAATTGAGCAATCGCGGCACCGCGCCGCACCGCGCGTTCGCAGTAATGTGGACGGACGCAACGGTTCGCCACGTCTGCAAATCCTCCGGATTTGATCCGTGACACTCCCCATAAATAGCGAGGCCATTAAAATTCAACATTAATTCCCCATTAACCGACTTCCACGATAACCAAATTCAGCAAGAAGGCGGAGACAGGATGGCCAAGGATTTAATCCCTTCCACCTACCCTCTCACCCCACCCCTCACAGAGGAAGAGTGGCACAACTGGCTCCGCCTCTTGCGATCTCGCCGCGTCGGCATTTCCACATTTTACAGACTTCTCAATGAGTTCGGCGACGCCGCAACCGCGCTCGACGCCCTTCCCAATATTGCCAAAGACGCAGGCCTCAGCGGATACCGCGCCGCAAACGCGGACGACATAAGACACGAATGGGCCAATGCAAAACGCCTTCACGCCCACCCCATCGCCATCGGCTCCCCCGCCTATCCGGACCGCCTCGCCGACATTCCCGACGCCCCCCCGATCCTGTGGACCATGGGTGATCCCAAACACCTGACCTCACCCACCATCGCCATCGTTGGCGCGCGCAACGCCTCATCGCTCGGCACCCGCACCGCCCGCCGCCTCGCCGCCGACCTTGGCGCGGCGGGCTACACAATCGTTTCCGGCCTCGCACGCGGCGTCGATACCGCCGCCCATATCGCGGCCCTCGACACTGGCACCATCGCCGTCATGGCCGGCGGCGTCGACGTGATCTATCCC
>JABDPD010000308.1 GCA_013042895.1 Boseongicola sp.
GTCTTGCTGCGGGATGGAAAGAGGAACTTCGAGTGGGGCGTGCCTTTTGCCAGACGAGCGACTTCTTCTGTTTCGTCCCAACGCGACAGCCACGCGACAAGAGCCTCTCGCGCCGGTTCTGACAGTGGCACCATGCGCTCTTTTCCGCCCTTGCCGCGTACCAGCAACATTTGCGGGTTACCCCGCGCGGCGGCAACGGGAAGCGAGACCAATTCGCTGACGCGCATGCCTGTGGCATAGAGTAACTCCATAAGACAGGTATTGCGCAGGCGGTCACTTGGGCGGCCGGTCTCGCGCGCAGCTATCAGCAGGGCATCGACTTCCGCCTCTGACAGTGTTTTCGGCAAGAGTTTTGCACGCTTGGGGCCTGAAATGCGCTGGGCGGGGTTGTCCTTGCGCCAACCTTCCTCGAAGGCGAACCGATAGAGTTGGCGAATGGCAGAGAGACGCCGTGCGCGTGTGGACCGGGCAAGACCTGAGGCTTCGAGGGCGACGAGATAACTCTCAATGTCGGATTGAGCGACATCAAGCAAGGCGGTTTTCTGCCCGTCACACCACACAGCGAAGTCCTTTAGGTCGCGCGCATAGGCTAGGCGTGTGTTCACAGCGGCATCAAGTTCCGCGGCTTGCGCCTCTAAAAACGTGGCGATTTGGCGTTGGGCGTTCATATCTGGCTGTTCTCAAGGAGAAGTTCCGCAGCAACGCGCCGGGCAAGTGTGTCTAGGTTTAAGGCCATCAAAAGGGACAGAGCATCGGCAACCGCGTTCGGATCGGCGTCCACGCCTTCCGCGAGAACCGCGACTGCGCGCAAGAGCGCTTCACCCCGACGATTATCACTCAACAGCATACGGTAGCTTTCGCTTGGCGCGAGGCCGGAGAGGCTTCGGCGAACTGCAATTGCAAGTGGGGCCGCGTTTCTGATCTCGAAAGGGGCGCCAGTCAGGATTGCCAGTAGGGTTTGGTCTTCCTCTGACGAACCCGCATAGCGACGGGCCATGTCGATGTCGTTACTGAACAGCGCAATCTCAAAGGCCGTGTGATGGGCTTGGCGGGACAGTGTGACGTCTTCTAGTTGTTCGGCGATCCAGGGCGCAAGGGCTGCGTGATAACCCCCCGCTACAGCGGCGTCCCATGATGCAGGCAGGGTTCTGCTGATTTGGGTGCCATTCCCAACTGATAGCGTAGCTCGCAAGGATTGGATAGCCGCGATCCTACTCCAGATGCCGCCGGATGCCGAGGGGCGCCGGTTGGACATCACCTTGAGCAATTCTTCAGGCGTAAGGGCGTTTATGGCGGTTAACCTTTCGGCTGCGCGAAGCCTAACACGCCAGCCAACGGTTTCTGACAGGTCAGCGACTGCAAACGCAATCGGAAGGTTTTCCGTCGCCGGGCGTTCGCCGATTGCTTCATAAAGCCTGAAGAGCAGGGGTGAAATGGACGGCGGACGCGGCAACAGTGGTTCGTTCTCGAAGAGCTCCGGATCAAGAAAATGGAGAAGCAACTGGTCTTCGGTCGGTGTTAGGATGCCCAGAGCTTCGGCGGTGCCCAGGGTCAGGGCCGCAACATCCCATTCACCGTTGCGTGCTAGGCAGAAGATGCGCGCAGGAAAGGTGGGGGAAATATCAGGGTTGGTCGAAATGACGTCGCAGGCCGCGTTTTCCGTTCCCTTAAGGAGTGCAATATCGAAAGAGCGACGGAAAGATTGCGGCGTCGGCGGACCCGCGGCCTCGATTAGAGCCTCGGCATCGTCCAGTCTGGCCAGAGCCAGAAGCGAGTCGAGACGGGTCAGATAGAGGCTATCGTCGATTGCCGCGTCGATTGGGGCGTCGAATTTGGCCAGCGCGAGGGACGCAAAAAACTCACGCAGGGTCGGGGTCGATATCTCTGGGACGCTAAGAAAGCCGCGTGACAGATCCTTCGCAGAGCTTCCGCCCCAAAGATCCGAAGTAAGGCCGATATCTCCGGCATCGAAGAGTCCGGCGTCATCGGCAACAGGTGCGCCAAGCGGCAAGACCGTGACGGACGGCACAGGGGCTGCGGGTGGCGCTACAGGTGCTGGGGTGATCACCGGGGAAGGAACCGAGACTGAGTCCGATAACCAATCAATTGCCGACAATGGCTCGCCCGCACCACTTTGGGCCGCCTGAGCGGCCAGCGGTTCGGTCGCCAGCGCCAAAATTAGCGCAGCTGCTCTAGTTCGTTTCCAGTTCAACTGGTTCGCTCACATCCTGTTGGTCCGGGCGCAAATCGCCCAGATAGGCATATCCCACGACCGCCACGGCGATCAGCACCGCCAGGACGAACAGGAGCTTCAGTATACGGAGCATCCAAATTACCCTTTTGCCTCTGACCCTTGGCGGGCCCCCTGCCGCGTGTTCACGGTTCTCGCCTCTATTTATAACTGGTCTTTCTGGCAAGATCACGCCATTCAGACCAATGAAGTTAAAAGATAAGCGGGACGCTGCCGTTTTGCCATTCCAACTAAAGAAAACTGTGACCCTTGTGGGCATGATGGGATCGGGGAAATCCGCGATCGGCACAGCCTTGGCGCGCAGGCTTGGAGTTCCATTTCTCGATAGCGACGCCGAGATTGAAGCCGCTGCCAATATGACCATTGCTGAGATCTTCGAGGCCTATGACGAGGCTTTCTTCCGGGAAAAAGAAGCGCAAGTGATTGCTCGGTTATTGGACACTGAGATTGGTATCTTGTCGACTGGGGGCGGGGCATTTCTTCAGGCTACCAACCGTGAGGCGATTTCGCAGAAAGGGATAGCAGTTTGGCTGCGTGCCGATCTTGATCTCTTGTGGAGCCGGGTGAGTCACAAAAACACACGACCGCTTTTGCTTACTGACGATCCGCGCGCGACACTAGAGAGCCTCTATACCGCGCGCGTGCCAGAGTACGCAAAGGCTGAACTGGTGGTTGATGCGCGCAAGGATTATTCGATTGACCAGATGACCGACAAGGTGATCGAGGTTTTGTTGGGCCGCGCCGATGTGCTTGAGGAAATTCAATGACGAACCATACTGTTCATGTCCCGCTTGGGGACCGTACCTACGATGTGCGGATCGGCACGAACCTCCTTAGCCGCGCTGGTGCTGAGATGGCGAACTTACTGCAACGAAAGCATGTTGCGGTTGTGACTGAGGACCGGGTTGCCGGATTGCACCTTGCTGGGTTGGAATCCGGACTTGCGGCGTCTGGCATCACGATGTCGTCGCTTTCTTTGGAGCCAGGCGAAGGCACGAAGAACTGGGAGAACCTTGCCCGCGTTGTTGAATGGCTCTTGAGCGAGCGTTTTGAACGCCGCGATGTTGTCGTTGCGTTGGGCGGCGGAGTTATCGGCGATTTGGTTGGATTTGCCTCGGCGATTACGCGGAGAGGGTTGCGGTTTGTGCAGGTGCCCACCTCGCTGTTGGCGCAGGTTGATAGCTCCGTTGGCGGCAAGACCGGTATCAACACGTCGCATGGTAAGAACCTTGTAGGGGCGTTTCATCAACCTTCACTGGTTCTCGCAGACGTAGATTTGCTTGATACCCTCACACCACGTGATTTTCTCGCTGGGTACGGCGAAGTTGTAAAATATGGTCTATTGGGGAATGCCACGTTTTTTCAATGGCTTGAGAAGAATGCGCGCTCGATGGCAATGGGGGATGCTGGTTTGCGCGCCGAAGCGGTGCGCTTTTCGGTGCAGATGAAGGCCGACATTGTTGAACGCGATGAGACTGAGCAGGGCGACCGGGCTTTGCTTAATCTCGGACATACATTTTGCCACGCTTTAGAGGCTGCCACAGGCTATTCGGATCGGTTGTTGCACGGAGAAGGTGTGGCCATTGGCTGCGCCTTGGCATTTGAAGTCTCTGCGCGGGCGGGTTTTTGCTCGCAGGAAGTCCCGAGCCGAGTGCGGTCGCATCTGAAGGCGATGGGGATGAAAACTGATCTGTCCGATATCGCAGGTGAATTGCCGGATGCGGATGGACTGCTCGACCTTATGGCGCAGGACAAGAAGGTCATCGATGGTGCGCTGCGGTATATCATGGTGCGTGGGATTGGTGAGGCCTTCGTGACCAGTGATGTCCCGCAAGATGTGGTGAGAGGCGTTTTGCAGGATGCGTTGGACGAGCGTTAGGTGCTTCTGATGATCATACCGTATTTGTTGTCATCGTTGAAACCAACGGCCTCATAGAAGCCCTTAGCGCCGCGTGCCTGGCTCGTGAGAAGCATAATCTTATAGCAGTTGGCAGCCCAGGCTTTCTCAATCACAGTCTGCATGACGCGTCTTGCGCAGCCCTGCCCTCGGTGTGCCTGCGCCGTGACGACATTTTCGATGAGTGCGTATGGACGGCCGCCCCAAGTGACATTTGGAAGGATGTGCAGGGTCACCATGGAAACGATCTGGCCATCTAGTTCGGCACCAAAGACGAATGTGCCGTCGTGATTGAGCACGACGGCAAATGATTGTGGGTCAACGTCTTTCGGGCCTTTGGTCAGCGCGCGATAGAGTGACAGAGCGTCTTCTGTGTCAGCGCCATTCAGAAGCCGAACAGTGATATTGCCTGTTATCTCAGAACGGGATTTCGTCATCCAGATCGCCGCCTGCGGGTGCGGGCTGGCTGCTGCCTCCACCGCCGCCACCATAGCTGGAACGGTCGTCATAGCCACCGCCACGGTCATCGCCGTAGCCGCCGCCACCACCACCGCCTTCGTTGCGGGAGTCGAGGAAGGTCAGTTCACCAGCATAGGGACGCAATACAACATCGGTCGAGTAGCGGTCTTGACCGGATTGGTCCTGCCATTTGCGGGTTTCAAGTTTGCCTTCGATGTAAACCTTGGAGCCCTTGCGCAGATATTGCTCTGCAAGGCGCGCGAGGTTTTCGTTGAAGATGGCGACAGAGTGCCACTCTGTGCGCTCTTTGCGCTCGCCGGTGTTGCGGTCTTTCCAGTTTTCAGACGTTGCGATCCGCAGGTTGCAGACTTTGCCGCCGTTCTGGAATGTACGCACTTCCGGGTCACGCCCCAGGTTGCCCACGAGTATTACCTTATTGACTGATCCTGCCATGTCTTGCCTCCCGCCGAATCTCTTAAAACTTTGCGCGAGATTACACATGGGATGTCAGGGTTAACAGGGCGTGAAGCTGTGCCGGACTGGATATTTGGTAAAAAACGATTAGAGTCGATCAGTGTTTTTTCGGAGTGTCCGAGTTTGAGACGATCTTGGGGGGTCATGACAGCGTTGTGCCTAGCGATTGCGGGGCCGGTCGGGGCGACTGACGCCGCCGACGCGCTTGCGAAGTTCGAACGAAAGCTGCGAGTGCTCGATGGCCGCGCCGCGCAACAATATGCGCATTCAGACCGCTTCCGCCCAGATGAGCTGAATTCCGTTCCGCCTTACTCTGGGGACTACCGTGGAGCGCTTGTGAAAGAAGCGAGAGGAGCTGCTCGGCGGTACAACGTGCCGGAGAACATCTTCTTGCGGCTGGTGGATCAGGAGTCGCGTTGGAACATTCAGGCGGTCTCGTCGAAAGGCGCGCGGGGGTTGGCCCAACTTATGCCCGACACTGCGAAAGAGTTGCGCGTTGATCCGGATAATCCCAGCGAGAACCTTGAAGGTGGCGCGCGTTATCTTGCCCAGCAATATGCGCGTTTCAAATCATGGCGATTGGCGTTGGCGGCATACAATGCAGGCCCGGGCGCGGTCGAAAAGTATGGTGATGTGCCACCATTCGCCGAGACGCAGGATTACGTCCAGAAGATCCTCGGAAATTGAGGGCAGCCAGATTCGGACAGCGCCTACGGGTCTTTGGGCGGAACATTGTCGATTCCTGTCCCTCCCCAAGGATGACAGCGGCCGATGCGTTTGGCGGTCAAGTATATGCCCTTTAAGGCACCGTGCTTTTCCAATGCCTCCAGCGCATACGCTGAGCACGTCGGGTGGTATCGGCAGTTAAAACCGACCCAAGGACTGAAGATCAGGCGGTATGCTTGAACGGGCAGGGCGACAATCCGCGCTAGAGGACTCATTTTGCGTGCACTTCGATCAACGCCGTCTCCAAGTCAGTGCAGAGCTGATCGAACGGGCGCGTTGCGGTCGTTTCGCGGCGACCGATCAAAACATAATCATGTCCAGGCTTTCCGTGCTCGGTGAGCACCAGTCGCGCTATCTCGCGCAGCCGCCGCTTGGCGCGATTTCGCGCGACGGCATTTCCAACCTTTTTCGAGCAGGTGAAGCCGACACGAATTCTATCCTCTACATCGGATTTGCGCATTTGCAGCGTAAACGCCGGACGCGAGACGCGCCGTGCGCGTGCGGCGGCCAGAAAGTCGGCGCGCTTGGTCAGGATCGTGATACCGGGAAGGGACATGGGACAGGTTACTCCCAAAAACGACAAAACCGCCAGCGGTTGCCCGCGGCGGCTCTACCGAATTCATGACGCAAAGGCTTTACGCGCTGAGCGATTTCCGGCCGCGGGCGCGACGGGCGTTGATAATCTTGCGGCCCGCTTTTGTTGCCATCCGCGCGCGGAAACCGTGGCGCCGCTTACGGACCAGGTTTGACGGTTGAAATGTGCGCTTCATCGCTATTCTCCGGATCTGTTGGGGCAAATCCCGAACGGATTCGCGCCAGATGTGTTTCGAAGCCCGGTCTCTAAGTGGATCGCGCGGGCAAGTCAACGCCAGCGAGCCCCCGA
>JABDPD010000231.1 GCA_013042895.1 Boseongicola sp.
CATCGATTATCGCCATACCACCGCCGAGGACCTCGTTGCCGCAGATGAAAAATTTGACGCGGTGCTGAACATGGAGGTGGTCGAGCACGTGGCGGATCCGCTGGCCTATCTGACGGCGTGCCACGACCTTCTCAAGCAAGGTGGATTGATGACGTGCTCGACGATCAACCGGAATCCGAAAAGCTATGCCATGGCGATCATCGGCGCTGAGCATATCATGCGCTGGCTTCCGAAAGGAACGCACGAGTGGTCCAAGTTCATTACGCCGGACGAGTTGTATGATCTCTTGCGACAAGCGGGATTTGATCCTGTTGACCGAAAGGGATTTGTTTTCAATCCGGTGACGTGGAGTTGGCGACTGTCCGAGAAAGATCTTTCGGTAAACTACGTTACAACTTCGATTCGGCCGAATTAGAGTCGGCCTCGATCGCCTCAAATCGACGGCGCATTTCGCGAAGGGTCGGCAGAACGCGCCGGATTTCGCTGGAACCAACGCTCTGCACGACGTCAGCAATGACCGGGGCAATCGCCGAAAGTGCCGCGTCTCTCGCCCGAATTCCAGAAGGGCTGATTGAAACGAATTTGCGCCGCGCGTCGTCCCAATCCGGGCGTACATGAACATGACCGGCCCACTCCAACTTGCCGATCGTGTTGGTCATCGCACCGCGCGTCACATGAAATGTTCGGGCCAACTGTGCCGGCGTGCGCTCATCCTTGGCGTGAGCCAGATGGTTCAGGACCGAGAAATGGCTCAGTTCCATGCCTTTGGGCAAAGCCTTTGCAAGCCTGGCACGTGCCAATTGGTCAGCCATGAACAGTTCACTGAACAGCGTGATCGCAAGAGAGTCGCTCTGATCGGTCAGATCGGCCATCACACCATCTTGTACTGTCTTTCATGCAAAAGCGACGGAAGCCGTCGCCGCACATCATCAACAAGCGTTAGATCCAGATCAAACAAGCTGACACCGGGCAAATCGCCGCCATCGACCAAAACGCGACCCCAAGGATCGACGGCAAGCGAATGGCCGTAGGTTGAGCGGCCTTTGCCACGGCTGGCCTTATGCGCTCCGCATTGGGCCGGGGCCAAAACGAAACTGCCGGTCTCGATCGCGCGCGCACGGAGTAATGGTTCCCAATGGGCCTTACCAGTTTCCGGTGAAAACGCGGACGGCACAGTAAGAATCTGCGCCCCGGACTTCGCCATACCTCGATAAAGATAAGGAAACCGAACGTCGTAGCAGATCGTCAGCCCAATTTTTGTTCCATCAATGTCGCCCATTGATGCTGCGTCGCCCGCCCGATAGCCATCGCTCTCGCGATAGGTTTCCGTCTCGGAGATATCGACGTCGAACATGTGGATCTTGTCGTATCGGGCGTTGATTTCACCCGCCGGGTCTACAAGAAACGAGCGGTTGACAAAACGATCGTCAGTTTCGCTTTTTAGCGCCAGCGAACCAATCAACAACCATATGCCGTGGCGGCTGGCGGTTGCGCGCAGCTCTGCAAGAGTCTGATCCTCAGCTTCGCGCTTCAGAACGTTGCGCTGATGCGTTCTGCTTGTCGAAACGCAATTCGTCACTTCCGGTGTCAGCACAAATTCCGCGCCGCCATCAGCCGCGTGATCGACGAACTGTTGTGTCGTGACCAGGTTTTCATCCGGATCGTCAGATGAATTCAGCTGTATGAGAGCAGCGCGCACGCCCTAAGCCGCAAGCAGCGGGTCAAGTTTTCCTGACCGCTCAAGAACAAAAAGATCATCGCAGCCGCCGATGTGAGTCTCACCGATAAATATCTGAGGCACAGTATGGCGCCCGTTGGCGCGCTGCATCATCTCTTGCCGGCGTGCAGGATCGCGGGCGACGTCGATCTCGGAGAAGCTTACACCCTTCTGCGTCAGAAGTCGTTTCGCGGCATGGCAAAAGCCGCAGAATGGCGACGTGTAAATCTCAACTTTTTCCATTTTCACAGCCTGATTGTCGAATTGGTAGATACTTAGGGCGATTTATGCACGCGTGCCAGTACCAGTACGGAAACGCGTCTTGCGCCAGCGTCAAGGCAAGCGCTTGTTGCCGCCGACAATGTCGCTCCCGATGTCATGACATCATCGATCAGGCAAATGTCCCTTTCCAGCAGCTTATCGCCGCGTCTGGGATGAGGCCTTATCGCACCGCTGACGTTTGAAAACCGCGCCTCTACGCCCAATCCGTCCTGAATGGCGGTGCGCCGCGTTCGGACCAGCGCATCGGGGCGGTA
>JABDPD010000310.1 GCA_013042895.1 Boseongicola sp.
CGGAGCCTCATTGATCGTATCGACGCTCACAAAGAGCGGTTGGTCGTCTCGCTAAACTTCGCGGTGCTCGCAGAACCTGATGCCACTCACACACCAATACCTGCAACCTTCGAGATCCCGTTCCAAAGGCGTCAGAACGGCTGCGCCAAGCCGATCATCATTGCAGCCGAGAATGCTCCTCAAATAGATCAGGACCTTATTGCACTGGTTGCAGACGCAAGACGGTGGGCAAGCGAACTCCTTGAAGGGAGAGCGTCTTCGATCCAGCAGATCACGGAACGGGAAGGTCTGCGTAGCGGATCGGTCAGTCGCATTCTTCCTCTGGCCTGGCTGGCGCCAGACATTTCAACGGCGATTCTGGAAGGTCGTCAGCCATCCAATCTCACCGCGAAAACACTGCGCGCGCTTCCCGAGCTGCCATTGGATTGGGCCGAGCAGCAACGTATCCTTGGATTTGCGCAATCTTGAGGTCGTTTTGACCAGCTCAAGACCTCACGTGCAAATGCCCCGCTGAGACTTTCCGGAAAACAACCCCGAAAGTGCTGAGATCAGAGGCGATTTGTGAGGTCTCTGGCGCCCCGCTTCCGCTTAAATTACTGAAATTTAAACACTCTTCCGCAGAGGCATGTCGTCAGAGGTTTTAGGAAGACTGAGTGGTGGGCGACCCAGGAATCGAACCTGGCGTGCGTCTCCGCGAGGGAGTTACAGTCCCCTGCCACACCTTGCGGCCTGTCGCCCAACAGCGGTCCGAACCTTTGGACCGCGCGACCAAATATCGCCGTGGCAGGTATGGGTCAACAGCAAAATCGCGAATGCAGACTTGTCGCTTGTCATCTCGGTGCGCACGCCGCACAACCTGTTGAAGCTAAAGGAGCGCGAATGAGATGAAGAAGCCAACCTGGGTTGTCGAGAAAGAGAAAGCGCGCCGTCATGCGGCGGCAGAGACGATTTGGTTGTTTGGTATTCATGCGGTGCGCGATGCTCTGGAAAATGTCGATCGCGAGAAACTGCGATTGATCGTAACGAAAAACGCGGCAGATCGGCTGGGTGATGCGATCCCGGCTTCTGGTTTGACGCCGGAGATTGCAGACCCTCGAAAGTTCCCGGCTCCGATTGATCCAGCGTCGGTTCATCAAGGTGCGGCTTTGGAAGTCCGTGCGCTGAATTGGGGGAGTGTACAGGAGAGACTCTCAGGCGCCGGGCCGCGCGGGACTGCGCTTTGCCTGGATCGAGTGACAGATCCCCATAATGTTGGTGCGATCCTTAGGTCGGCGGAGGTATTTGGAGCATCGGCAGTAATAGCAACGGCTCGTCACGCTGCGCCTGAAACCGGGGCTTTGGCAAAGACGGCTTCAGGTGCACTAGAGCGCCAACCCTACTTGAGGGTGCGTAATCTCGCAGCATCGATGGAGGAGCTGCGAAATATGGGATATTTGCTGATCGGCTTGGACGGCGAAGTTGAAACGCCCTTGGAGACGGCTTTAGCGGACGCTTCAGATCGCCCGGTTGCTTTGGTGCTTGGGGCTGAAGGGCCGGGGTTACGCGATAAGACGCGGGAAACCTGCGATGTGTTGGCGCGTATCCCGTTTGCCCGTGATTTCGGGTCTTTGAACGTCTCCAATGCAGCAGCAATCGCCCTATATGCAGCAGGACGTCGCTAAAGGAACGAAAGCATGCCGAACGCGCAGAAAATTGCCACCTGCTGTTATTGCGGCTCGCGGGCAGCCCTTGTTTTGACCGGCGAGGTGCGTCACAAGCTTGCGTGTTCAAAGTGCGGCGCGCCATTGCATGAGTTGAAGATGCTGCGGACAGATGCCCGAGGAAATCGTGAGTTGGTGCATCCGTCGCCGATAAGACTATCGAAGAAGTCATCAAAGAAGCATCGCGCGTCCAAAAAGTCGTACCGCATAGGCAAGAAACGCCCTAAGCAGAGTTTCAAGGATTCGATCTGGGATATTGCGGAGGACGTCTTTGAGGAGGTTTTCGACATTTTCGACTAGGTTTTTGTAACAAACCTCACGCCAACTATGCAGGCTGGTCACATGGGCGCGACCTACCTTTCGAGGCGCGGGTTGGGCTGCCATCTTTCCCTCAATGACACGCATTGAAGGATACATGTAATGATGAACCGACGCACTTTTTTGATCGCCACGGCCGCTTCGGTTTCTGCGGCCTCACTCATTTCTCAGCCCGCATTCGCTGCCCAGTCCCCGGTTTACGCAACCGACAACATCGCGATCAATGGGTATGATCCCGTTGCCTACTTCACGCAGGAAAAGCCTGTGGAAGGCGTCGCTGAATTCTCGTCTGAATGGGAAGGCGCCACTGTTCTTTTTGCCAGTGCTGAGCATAAGGAAATGTTTGATGCTGATCCCGTGAAATATGCTCCGAAGTACGGCGGGTATTGCGCATATGCCGTGTCCAAGGGCTATACGGCATCGACCGATCCCGGGGCGTGGACCGTGCATGACGGGCGGCTTTATCTGAATTACTCAAAGTCCGTCCGAGCCCTTTGGACCGCGCGTCGAAGCAGTCATATTCAATCGGCGGACGCGAACTGGCCGGGCGTACTAGAGGGCTGATTTGTCGCGCCTTTGGTGTTCACAACTTCGAGAAACACCCTGTAAAGCGCTCCAAAAGTTCCCATCTGTTAAACGTGGCGAGGGTTCGGAACATCCTCGCCAGATAAAACTGTCCCTCGTTCCGTGACTGGCGCCCGGGGCCTTTGGCCGTGGGCGCCCTTTTCTTTAAACAGGCCATCTCATGATCCCGTCGGATGAACGAATAGCTCGCTTATTGTTGGAGACACGGACCATTGCACTTGTCGGTGCGTCGATGAAACCTGGACGGGCAAGTTTTCGCGTGGGCAATTATCTGGCGTCTGTTGGTTATCGCGTAATCGGAGTGAACACAGGTCATGTAGGCAAAACGCTTTTTGGTCAGCCAATCGTCAGATCATTGAGCGACATTCAAGAAGACGTTCAATTAGTTGATATATTTCGAAAATCAGAGCGTGTCCTTCCAGATGTTGAGGAGGCTCTGGCTTCGCTGAACGGCTTGCGGGGCATCTGGATGCAGCTAGATATTCGAAACGCCGAAGCTCGCAATCTGGCGGAATCAAAGGGGCTGACAGTCATTGAAGACCGTTGCACAGCGATTGAGCATCGGAGACTTCTGGGCAGGTCAAAGTCAGCGTGAGGAGTTATGAGCGTGAGGCCTTTTCCTCAAGCCCGGATGTGCCTTCGCGTCGCTCCAGTTCTTCCAAGACGTCATTGAGAGAAATGTCGCGTGATGCCAGCATTACCAGAAGGTGGTACAAGACGTCGCCAGCCTCGGCTGTAAGGCGCTCACGGTCACCGCGGACCGCTTCGATTACCGCCTCAACTGCTTCTTCACCAAATTTTTCCGCTGCCTTATCAGGTCCTTGCGACAAGAGTTTCGCCGTCCAGGACGTAGCAGGGTCCGCGCTTTTTCGGGCCTCGATCGTCGCGGCAAGTCGTTCAATTGCACTCATGTCAGCCTCACTGGAATACCCGCATTTGCCATATGAGCCTTAGCTTCCCCAATGGTGTAATCGCCAAAGTGGAAGATTGAGGCTGCAAGCACCGCACTTGCCCGGCCTTCCGTTACGCCTTCAACCAGATGGTCAAGTGTCCCGACGCCGCCCGAGGCGATCACTGGTACAGAAACCGCATCCGAGATCGCGCGGGTCAATGGCAGGTTGAAACCAGAACGGGTGCCGTCACGGTCCATCGAGGTCAAAAGAATCTCACCGGCCCCCTTGCCGACAACAGTTTTGGCGAACTCCACAGCGTCGATGCCGGTTTCGCGGCGCCCACCATGAGTGAATATCTCCCACTTGCCGGGCGACACGGTTTTGGCATCAATTGCCACGACGATGCATTGGCTGCCAAAGCGATCCGCCGCGTGGGCAACCACGTCCGGATCTGCAACAGCGGCGGAATTGAAACTGACCTTATCGGCACCTGCGAGGAGCAAGTTGCGAACATCATCGACCGTCCGCACGCCGCCACCGATCGTAAGGGGCATAAAGCATTGTTCGGCGGTCCGTGTTGCCAGATCGTACATTGTTCCACGATTCTCGTGGGTTGCGTGGATATCGAGGAAGCAGAGCTCGTCCGCGCCTGCCTCATTATAAGCTATTGCGGCCTCAACTGGATCGCCCGCATCGATCAAATCGACGAAGTTTACGCCTTTCACAACGCGACCGTCGGCCACGTCGAGGCAGGGAATGATCCGTGTCTTCAACATGGGGCGCGGTTTAGACAGAATATGTCACGGTTTCCAGTGGAATTGATTCAATGGATGACCATAGCATCCGTCTAAAAGGTTAACACGAGGTGATCGGGCCGCTCAGGCGAGGAGCGCAAGCGCCTCTTTCAGGTCAATCGCACCGTCGTAAAGTGCCCGCCCCGAGATAGCCCCAGCGATAACACCTGTGGCCTGCAGGGCCTTGAGGTCATCCATAGAGGAAACGCCACCGGACGCGATGACAGGGACGTCAACTGCGCGGGCCAGGGCTTCGGTTGCGGAGACATTCGGCCCGGCCATGGCACCGTCTCGGTTAATGTCAGTGTAAATGATTGCAGCGATCCCGGCGTCTTCGAATTTCTTGGCAAGATCAATC
>JABDPD010000312.1 GCA_013042895.1 Boseongicola sp.
CCTACGCGACCGCTCATCTGGCCTTGATCCGACGCGCCAGACTGGTCGCGGGCGAAAAAGTCGTCATCCTCGGAGCCGCAGGCGGCGCAGGCCTTGCCGCTGTCGAAGTCGCCAAAGCCGTCGGAGCCACCGTGATTGCCGTAGCCCGAGGCAAAGACCGCCTAAAAGTCGCCCGCGAAAGCGGCGCGGACATCACAATTGACAGCACTCGAACGGACTTTATCGACACGCTCTATACCCATACGCCCTATCACGTCGTTTACGATGCGGTCGGAGGCGCAGAAGGTACTGCCGCCGCCCGCAGACTCCAGCCCGAAGGCCGTCACCTCCTCATCGGTTTTGCCAGCGGCGACCACCCGACGCTGAAACCTAACCATCTTCTCGTGAAAAACATCGACGTGATCGGCTTCAACATCTCGGCCTACCCAAAAATGAATGCTCAATCGATCAAGGATAGCTTAGCGACACTTCTAAGCTGGCACGCGAAGGACAAGATCCGCCCCCATATCGGTCACACCTACCCTCTCGCCCAAGCCAACGTGGCGCTAGACCTTCTGCGAAACCGTCAGGCCACTGGCAAAATCGTCGTCACCCCGTAAGCGCCAGCTTTGGTGCCCCGTAGGATCGCCGCACCAACTGCGCCAGATGATCCTTCACCGTGCTGCGCGCCACGTCCGACACATACATATTGATGTGCTTTTCACCGACGACCGGTAACGCACCGTTGTGCGCGACCTCTTCCAACTGAGGCGCATTCGTCCCCTCAATCTGCGCAAAAACGGCCAGATCGGCGGCAACAACAGCTTCAACGGTCCGCGTCGATTCCGAATCCACCGCCATCTCCCAAGGCAACCCTGCCCCGTCCAACGCCTTCATCATCGACTTTCTAAACTGACAATGCGGCTCCGAGGCCAACGGTAAAGGCCGTCGCTGCCAAGCCGACCCGGCCGGAGCACCATACCAAACCATCGGCTTGGTGACCAAAGTCTCGCCGTTCGGATCCACGTGATCTTCCGTTGTCAGAATGATATCGCACTGACCATCTGCAAAAAGCTTCTTCAGCCGGGCTGTCCAAGACGACAAAAGCTGAACCCGCATCCGCGGATACTCCGCGTTGAAGATCTGCAAAATTTTCGGAACGCCGGGGTAAATGATGTCATGCGGCACTCCCAGCACCAAGACGCCCTCGTAGGCCTGATCAGTCATCTGACTGAAAACCTCGTCATTCAGCGAAATCATTCGCCGCCCATAAGCCAGTAATTGCTCGCCCTCGGCCGTCAACCCAATCGTACGCGAAGTACGATCCAAAAGCGCCACCCCCAACGCCTCCTCCAGCCGCTTCAACTGCATCGAGACCGCCGATTGCGTCAAATTCAAAAGACCAGCCGCTTTTGTAACACCCCCCATGTCCGCCACAGCCACAAACGAGCGCAGCGCGGTCAAATCCAGATTTCTCGGCATATCACAATCCTTGATGATTAACGTCAAAAACATTCGTTTCACTTAAGTATCGCAACGTGGCAAACATATCAAGCTTGTTGATGCAAGCGAGGCGAAACATCAGATTTGAGAAGGATAGACAGATGTTCACTACAACCTATAAAACCGCCCGCTTTGTCACTGCACCTGCTCGCCAGACCGGCCTCGTGCATTGGCTCCACGCTTTGATTGCGGCCCAAAAATCGCGCATTGCATTGGCAAACCTCGACGCAGCCGGCCGTGCCGACGTGGCTTTGAGCGAAACCCAGATCAATTCCGAGCTCGCCCGCCCCATCTGGGACGTTCCGACAGCGTGGAAGCGTTAATCTGCGTAACCTGACAGAAAGACTCGTTTTTCAGGGCTTCGGCCTTGAAAAACGCGCGTTCCCGGCCAATATTCTTCTTGGGAATGTCCGGACAGTCCGGACATGTGGAATTTCGTCAAGGAGACTTCCTCTTATGGCACAACATCAGACCGTCCGCACCGCACCCGGTGTCCGCACGGCCGAGATAGACGAGGGCCTGCGCGCCCACATGAACAAAGTCTACGGCAGCATGTCGATCGGCATGGTGATAACAGCGCTTGCCGCATGGGCCATCGCGGGCCTTTCGGTCACGTCAGACCCGGCAGGCGCCACCGTTGCCCTGCGCGACGGCGTTTACCTGACCGGTCTTGGCGAAATGCTTTATACGACCCCGCTGAAGTGGGTGGTCATGTTCGCCCCGCTGGCCTTCGTGTTCTTCGGCTTTGGCGCGGTGATGAACCGTGGCTCGGCCGCCGCCGTTCAGCTTGCCTTTTTCGCCTTCGCAGGCCTGATGGGCATATCGCTCAGCTCGATCTTCCTCGTCTTCACCGGCGTGTCGATCGTGCAGACCTTCCTCATTACCGCGATTGCCTTCGCTGGCCTCAGCCTCTGGGGCTACACCACGAAAAAGGATATCTCCGGTTGGGGATCGTTCCTTATCATGGGTGTGATCGGCCTGCTGGTGGCGATGATCGTCAACCTGTTCCTCGGGTCGCCCGCGATCATG
>JABDPD010000315.1 GCA_013042895.1 Boseongicola sp.
ACACCACCCTGCCCAAATTTAAATAAAAAAGAAAATCCAGGCGCGCAACGACGGCTTGCTGTCGTCGAGATACCAGTGTGGATCTTTGTCAGCCATGTCGTGTTACTCCTGTGGCGGCAGATAAGGGAGGAAGTCTTCAGGCGTGAGTGCCGGGACGTAGTTTGTTTCGGCGCCGTAGCCGTGCTCTTGCGCCCAGACGAACCAGTCGTCGACAACTGTGCCGGTGAGCAGGATTCCGATGCCGCCTGTCAGCGTGCAAAGGACCGCAAACCACCACGCCCAACGGTGGATCCCTTCCATCGTTGCGTTGAACCCCATGGTCCAGCGCCAGAAGAGACCGGCCCGTTCCGAGGCCGTTCCTCGGTCGTAGATCTGTTCCAGCTCGCGGTCACCGCCGAGGCGGGAGACTGCCAGAATGGTCGCACCATGCATCGCAAACAGCAAAGTCGAACCATAAAGGAACGCAATCGAAAGAGCGTGGAACGGGTTGTAGAACAGGTTGCCGTAGGTCAGCGAAAACAGGTTCGTCCAGTCGAGGTGCGGGAAGATGCCGTAGGGCACAGCTTCCGACCAGCTTCCCATGAGTACCGGACGGATGAGGCCCAGTACGAGGAACAACCAGATCGCAGACGCGAAGGCCCAGGACACGTGCTTGCCCATGCCCAACTGGTCCGCGAGGACATAAGACCGAACCCACCAACTGATTACCGAAACCAGTAGGAAGAACGATGCGATGAGCCATAGCCCGCCTTCCCAGAGCGGCGCGAAGCCAAGGCCGTATTCCGGACCCGGCGGCTCGAGCGCCATGTAGAAAAGGTCACGCATGAAGACGCCTGCACTGAAGTTCGCCTGAACCCAGAAACTGATGCCAACCATGAAGAACCACATGCCGCCGGAAAAGAGCGACAAGACTCCCCAAGGACCAAGATAGACCGGCCCAAGTTGCGCGTTACCAAACCAACCGAGAAGAGAGCTGAAGCTGGCACCTTTGGTGCGTTCGCCCAGATCAACATCCTCGACCATGCCCATTTCAGGCGGCCCCTGAATTTGGACCTGACTGAAAATATTCTGATACTCAGCCATTGACGCCTCCTTCAAGGTCAGCCCACCAGGGCAGTTCGATGTACCAATCCCACCATACGATCCATTGATCGAACCAGATGGTGCCCGAGATCACGATGCAGATCGCGCTCCAGAAACCAGCGTTCAGCGCCAGAAGCAGGCCAAGACGGTGGATTCCGAGCGGCCCGATCGAGTAGCCGATAAAGTCACGGAAGAAGGTGTCTTCATGCTCGGGCAGGCGCGCCTCCTTGCCCTTGGCCGGGTTGGCCGCCGATAGGATCAGCGAACCGTGCAGCGCGAGCGCAAGGGTCGTTGTGAAGAACAACGACACTGCCAGCATGTGAGCCGGGTTATAGTGGAAGTTACCGTAAAGGTAGCCGGTGTAGCTCACCCAATCGAGGTGAGACCAGATACCGTAAGGGAAGGCATGTCCCCATGCGCCCATCAGAACAGGACGGATCACAACCAAAGTGGTGAATGCGAAGATCGCAACACCGAACGCAAAGGGGATATGAAGTCCGATGCCGAGTTTTCGGCATATCTCAACTTCACGCAGAGCCCATGATATGAAGGCGCCGTGGGCGCAAATCGTGATGATTTGCCAGAGACCGCCTTCTGCGAGCGGGGCTGCACCTAGTCCGTAGCTGATTGGCGGTGGGTTCACCGAAATCAGCCAAGGGTTCCAGGTGCCCTGCAGCGCTGCGGAATAAAAGATGAGGATGGTTCCGAGGCCCGCGAAAAACACGGTGGTGACCCCGAAGAATCCAACGAAGAAAGGTCCGACCCAGAAATCGAACATTTCCCCGCCGATAAGCGTTCCACCTGGAACGCGATACTTTCGTTCGAAACTGAGCAAAGCCATGTTGTCACTCCGTTCTTGTTTCACATCAGGCGAACGGGCCTGTGCAAAACTCGCTTTGTTTTTAGATAGTTGCGGGCGACCTCAGGCGACCGCCCGCAACGGTTTCTTATTGGCCTGATCACTCCATGGCTTCAGCGGCAAACGCGCGCTGGAACCAGTTTGTGTTCGGGTTGCTAAGCAGGACGAGGTGAATCATCGCTGCCAGTAGGAACAAGAAAACGCCCTGAGCCACGAAAACGCGGCGAGGGTCGAAGATCAGCCAAATTTTGTAAAATTTTGCCATCTTGTTTCCTTAACTCCAGCTAAACCAGGGCAGCCAAATGTACGTGAGAATGTGCGCTACGATGGCCATGCCAACGAAGACCCACAGACCACTCATGTACACAGAATGGAGTTCCTGCGCCTGGTCGTCGGTAAGACCTGTAAAAGACAGGTCAGTTCTATCAGCCATTAAATCCTCCGGACCTCAGACTGAGCCGCGTTCCCCGCGGCCGGGTTCCCGCATGGCGGACTGCCACTTGGGGATATCTGCCGGCCCTGAGGGACCAGCAAATGGCGAGTTCGACCTGACATCAGGTCGAGAAGCGTTCGCACCAAAGGTGCGTCCTCGGCCTTCAAGCCGAGAAAATCATCGGCGTGATGATCCGGGCCTGGGTCCAAGCGCGGGCCATTGGGCCTTTGTGTTTCAGACTTCCCGTTCGCAGGACTTTTAGCGCCCATGTGAAGGTGGCGAGTGGAATGGTCGCCAGGAAGATAATGCCGAAGTAGAAACCGAATTCCGCGGTCGGCTTCTTGGCCGTCCGGGTCTCACTCATTTGCGGCAGGTCGATGGTTTGGTCGCTCATTGGCTCCCTCCCTCTTTGGTGTCAGGAAGCCCACCGAGGGCTTCGACGGTTTCGCGCACAACACGGTCTGCTCCGCTTTCAAGCGCCGCCTTTTCAGCAGCGTCGCGGAGAGTCTTTGCGGCGGAAATTCTAGTTAAAACAGGATGTTGCGCGACTATCGCGTCAAGCGCAGACTGTGCGTCGCTGTCCCATGGGAAGTCGCGACGCAGGGTTGTTGGAGTGGCTTCGGCGCTGTCCATTTCACTACCAAGGGGTAGGATGTGAAAGAGTGCATCGAAGAGACCGTTACAGATTTCCTGAATGAGGTATGTCGCCCCTGCGTAGCCCATAAAGGGCGTTCCCGTGGCCCGGCGGATGGCAGCGCCGGGGAAGCTTGCTGGGATGAAGGAAGGGCTTGGTCCATGCCCGCCCTTAGCTTCAGCGAGGTACATTTTCTCGTTAATCGAGCCCATCACTACGAGCGGACGTTTCTGGGAAATGAGCGCTCGAACTTCGTCGTTGTTTGTTTTCTTCCCGGCGGTGCGCGCGATGGCAAAGGCGCAAGGAAAGCCGAGGTCATCCTCGAGGAACAGGCGGATGCCACGAGCGTAGGTTTCGTTAGCGACGACGCCGAAGGAGGCGGTGGCGAAGAAGTCTTGCGTGACCGAGCGCCAGAGGTCCCAGACGGGTTTGATGGTTGAGTGCTTTTCGCGTTGGATGAACGGTTCAGCGTCTAGGTTTAGAAGGTCTGCGAGTTTGCGCAGGAATTTCGTAGTTGAATCGACGCCGATGGGCGCTTGCAGGTAGG
>JABDPD010000321.1 GCA_013042895.1 Boseongicola sp.
AGCGACGAACGGCGATGCGCGCGTCTTTGATGCGGTGATGTTTGCCACGGGGCGTGCGCCGAATTCGCATGGCCTCGGGCTTCAGGCCCTTGGTGTTGAGATTAACCGGCGCGGTGCGATTGAGGTGGATGATTATTCAAAGACGGCTGTCGATAATATCTATGCCATTGGCGATGTGACCGACCGCATTCAACTGACGCCTGTCGCCATTCGTGAGGGCATGGCTTTCACGGAGACCGTTTACAAAAACAACCCGACGAAACCCGACCATGAGCTTGTGGCCTCGGCGGTGTTTACACAGCCCGAATTGGGCACGGTGGGTCTGACAGAAGAGCAAGCGCGCGAGATTGAGCCGATTGATGTCTACTGCACATCCTTCCGCCCCATGCGCTCCGCCTTTGCCGGAAGCCCTGATCGCGTTTTGATGAAATTGGTGGTCTCGAAAGAATCCCGCGTGGTTCTGGGCTGTCAGATCGTCGCAGAGGGCGCGGGTGAGCTTATTCAGATGGTGGGCATCGCTATTAAGGCGGGCCTCACAAAAGAAGACTTCGATCGGACCTGTGCGGTCCATCCGACCATGTCGGAAGAACTTGTAACGATGCAAAACCCTGTCAGAAGCGCTTGAAAAACACGGCTCAAGGCTACAACTAGCCTTGCAAGCGCTAAAAAACGGACAAAACAAGGAAATGACCTTTCATGGCCAATAATAATGGCGGACCTTGGGGCGGCGGCTCCGGCGGAGGTGGATCAAACGGCGGCGGAGACGACGACGATCGTCGCCCAGGCCGGCGACCCGGACAACAGGACGGGCCGCAGATCCCCGAGATTGATGAGATTATGAAGAAAGGCCAGGAGCAACTGCGCGTCCTTATGGGCGGTCGTGGCGGCGGCAATGGTCCGGTGAACGGCGGTGGCGGAGGTGGCGAAGGCCCCAAGCTGACCCGCGGCACCATCGGGCTTGGCCTTGTGGCAGTTGTAGCACTTTGGGCGTTCCAGTCGTTCTACACAGTGCGCCCGGAAGAGCAGTCGGTTGAATTGTTCCTCGGTGAATTCTCCGAGATCGGCAATCCCGGCCTGAACTTCGCACCTTGGCCGCTGGTCACAGCCGAAGTCATCCCGGTCACACGAGAGCAATCCGAAGACATCGGCACGGGCCGCTCCGGTTCCTCCGGTGGCGACGGCCTCATGTTGACGACCGACGAGAACATCATCGACATCGACTTCCAGGTGGTTTGGAACATCAACGACCCCGCGAAGTTCCTTTTCAACCTGCGCGATCCGGAACAAACTGTTCGGTCCGTGTCAGAATCAGCGATGCGCGAGATCGTCGCCGGCAGCGAATTGGCGCCGATCCTGAACCGTGATCGAGGTCAGGTGGAACAGGATGCCTTCACGCTGATCCAGACCACGCTCGACAGCTATGACGCCGGCATCAACATCATCCGTGTCAACCTCGACAAGGCCGACCCTCCGCGCGAAGTGATCGACAGCTTCCGCGAAGTTCAGGCAGCGGAACAGGAACGTGACCGTTTGGAGCGTCAGGCGGACGCCTACGCCAACCGTGTGGTCGCTGGTGCTCGTGGTGAAGCTGCGCAGGTTCTGGAAGAATCCGAGGCCTACCGCGCCCGCGTTGTGAACGAAGCACAGGGTGAGGCAAGTCGCTTTACGGCCGTTTTGGAGGAATACCAACAAGCGCCGGAAGTTACACGCCGTCGTCTATATATCGAAACACTTGAGAAGGTACTTGGCGATATCGACAAGATCATTCTCGACGAAAACCGTGGCGGTGATGGCGGTCAGGGCGTGGTGCCTTACCTGCCCCTAAACGATCTGCGTCGCACTCCATCGACGGGAGGTAACTGATATGCGCGCTGGAACAATTATTCTTGTCGCAGGTGTTGCGGGCGTGATTGCGCTTTTATCGTCACTGTTCATCGTGGACGAACGCGAGAAAGCTCTTGTCCTTCAGTTCGGCCAAATCCGCGACGTAAAGGAAGACCCGGGATTGGCGTTTAAAATCCCGTTCATTCAAGAAGTTGTGCGCTATGACGACCGTATCTTGTCGCTCGACACGCCGCCCATCGAAGTTACGCCATCGGACGATCGTCGTCTCGTCGTAGACGCCTTTGCGCGCTACCGGATCGCCGATGTGATTCAGTTCCGCCAAGCGGTTGGTGTCGGAGGCCTTCGCGCTGCCGAGGACCGTCTGGCCTCGATCCTACAAACCCAAATCCGGGCTGTTCTGGGTTCGGAGGGTGTGACATCAAACACCATTTTGTCATCGGATCGTGCAAGCCTGATGGTGCGCATTCGTGACCTCGCTCAGCTTCGTGCAGCGGCGATTGGTCTTGATGTCGTCGACGTGCGGCTGAAGCAAACCAACCTGCCCGACCAGAACTTGGATGCGACCTTCGCGCGGATGCGTGCAGAACGTGAACGGGAAGCAGCGGACGAAGTCGCACGCGGTGAAGAAGCCGCCCAGCGTGTTCGTGCGCAAGCGGATCGTACGGTTGTCGAACTGGTCTCGGAAGCAAATCGCGAAAGCGAGATTGTCCGTGGTGAGGCCGACGCTGAACGCAACTCGATTTTTGCCGACGCCTATGGTGCAGATAGCGAATTCTTCCGTTTCTACCGCTCCCTCTCCGCATATGAAAACGCGCTCAAGGGCTCGAACTCGACTATGGTGATCTCACCTGACAGCGAGTTCTTCGAGTTCCTGAAATCAGACGGTGGCATCGCAAACTGATGACAACGCTATTACTAGGTCTTGGCCTGGTTCTTGTTTTCGAGGGGCTGGTGTTCGCGCTGGCCCCTTCGCGTTTGGAAGAGCTAATCAAGATCATCGCAGACACGCCTATTGAGACACGCCGCGCTTATGGTCTGGCGGCCATTGCCATCGGCGTTCTTCTGGTCTGGCTTTCTGGCGGGGTCTAGTCTTGCGGCTGCGATGAAATAGCTGCCTTTTCAACGGCTTCTCCAGCCTGATACTTGTCCAGAAGCCGAGACGCGCGTATCTCGGCCTTTCGGATACGCACTGCCGTCGTATAGGCCTCCTGCAACGTCGGAGACAGCGCACCGATCTCGTCGGCGGTACGCTTTTCGATAGTCTCATCACCGGTCTTTTCGACCAGATCCAGCGCGCGTTTCGCCAATCCGTCCGCGATATCTTCCAGCTTTGACATGTCGACTGCTCCCGACGATCTTCAATTGTGTCATCTATAGAACGCACCCGCGACGCTGGCGAGAGGGCGCGCGCCGAAAAAGGCGCACCGAGTGCCGCTGTCGGGTCTTCTTGGGTACCATGAACCATGGCATAGCTACAATTGTCAGGAGAATTGCGCCCATGTTCCTCTCAGTGTTCGACATGTTCAAAGTCGGGGTCGGCCCGTCATCGTCCCACACGATGGGGCCAATGGTGGCCGCGGCGCGCTTTCTAGATCAATTGCGTGCCTCTCCCTTCACGGTGAAGGGGCTGCGTGCGTCGCTCCATGGTTCCCTCGCCTTCACCGGCGTCGGTCACGCAACGGATCGCGCCGTAATCCTCGGCTTGGCGGGTTTTCTTCCAGACGCATACGACGCCCAGAAGGCAGAGCAAGCTCTGGTTGGTATCAGGGAGACAAAAACCGTTTCGCCAGAAGGCCTTGGCTCTCTCCGCTTTGATCCAAACGCCGACCTTTTGTTCGATTACGGAGCGCCCCTGCCCGGTCACGCTAATGGCCTGATCCTCATGGCGACAGACGCTCAGGGCGACGTCATCTTGCAAGAGACATTCTATTCCGTCGGCGGTGGCTTTGTTCTGACCGAGGCCGAGTTGGCAAAAGGCAAAGACACCGACGACGGCGCGCCGGTCCCCCACCCGTTCAAGTCCGCCGCCGAGATGCTGGAAATGTGCGCAAAATCCGGCATGAGCATCGCGGACCTCAAACGCGAAAACGAGCTTTCCCGACGCAACGCCGACGCGTTGCAGACCGGTATGATGCGCATATGGGAGGTCATGAAAGGCTGCATGGACCGCGGTCTCGAGCAGGACGGCATCTTGCCTGGTGGCCTGAAAGTAAAACGCCGCGCCGCCGGAATTCGCCGGGCCCTGGAGGAAGAGCGCGGCCGCAACCTCACAGCCCCGCATGTGATCAACGACTGGATCAGCGTCTATGCTATGGCCGTGAACGAAGAAAACGCCGGCGGCGGACAGGTCGTGACTGCCCCGACAAACGGCGCGGCAGGCGTCATTCCCGCAACTATCCGCTACTGGCTCGAGCACGTCCCCGGCGCACGCGAAGCAGACGTCGGAACCTTTCTTTTGACGGCTGCCGCCATCGGTGGGCTCGTCAAGTTCAACGCCTCCATCTCGGGCGCGGAGTGCGGCTGTCAGGCCGAGGTCGGCTCTGCCTCCGCCATGGCCGCTGCTGGCCTCGCCGCCGTACTAGGCGGTACCCCTCAGCACATTGAAAATGCGGCGGAAATCGCGCTGGAGCACCACCTTGGCATGACTTGCGATCCGGTCAAAGGCCTCGTTCAGGTGCCATGTATTGAGCGAAACGGACTTGGTGCAATCAAGGCCGTCTCCGCTGCCTCACTGGCGCTCCGTGGCGATGGCACGCACTTTGTACCTTTGGATTCCGCAATCGAGACCATGCGTCAGACAGGCGAGGACATGAGCGAGAAATACAAGGAAACGGCACTTGGCGGTCTCGCCGTGAACATCCCAAACTGTTGAAACACCGGACACCCGCTTAACTTCATCCCAAAACTTTGCTGTCACTGTCTCTTGCCGCAAAGGTTAAGAATGTCCAAACCGTCCGCACGGTCGCACCGACGCAGTACCGACGTGATACCGACGTACTACCGACGGATCAAAATTACAATAAACTGTTCTATATTAAATATTTAACTACTGAACCTAAAGCATTTTCCGCAAAGACAGACGCCCACACCTAAAAGGCCTCGGGCTTCGCTTCACGTGCCATATGATCAAGGACAGCATTCACGAATTTCGGCTCCCGCCCATCTGGAAAGAACGCTTTCGCTACATCTACAAACTCGGTGATCACAACTTTCGGAGGCGCCTCCCCCTCGACCAGCTCCGCCCCAGCCGCCCGAAAGAGCGCGCGAAGCGTAGGATCAATGCGATCAATCGGCCACTTCGCAACCAATCCGCGATCTGTCATCTGATCGATTTTCGCCTGAAAATTCACGGCATCTTCGATCAAACGTTCAAAAAGGGTAACGTCCCCCTCCGCCAGTTCGACACCGTCGTACTCCGCACCAAACCGATGCGTTTCAAACTCCTCGCGGATCGCCTCAACCGTTTGGCTGGAGGCTTCCATCTGAAACAGAGCCTGCACTGCATAGAGCCGCGCAGCCGATTTCATTTGCCGTTTTGTCGTGGTCATGCGGTCGTTGGTCCCTCGCTGTCACCGGCCAGAAGAATGTCCTGAGTGAAACCAACTTTTGCCTTTGGCTGACCGAACCTTCGAGCCAATGCGATCAGGTGCAACGCAGCCGCCGCCGCTCCCCCTGCAGTGTCCAAACGGTCGGCATCCGCACGCTCTTCCGCCTGATCCATATTCTCAACCGTGATAATACCATTTCCCACCGCAACCCCTTGAAGTCCAAGCAGCATCAAGCCTCGTGCGCTTTCGTTGACCACCACATCATAGTGGCTGGTGCGGCCGCGAATAACGCAGCCGAGCGCTACAAAGCCGTCGAAGTTGGACATACGGTGCGCCAATGAGACGGCTGCCGGAATTTCCAGTGATCCGGGCACTTCAATGGTTTCGTGGGCGGCACCTGCCTCCTCCAAAACACCGCGCGCCGAGGCAAGCTGAGCGTTAGAGACCTTCGTGTAGTATGGCGCGATCACGATCGCGACTTTCACCGGGTCGGCGAAGTTTGGCAGACCCATATCGTTATCGGAATGCCCGGCCATCAACCAATCTCCGAGATTTTTCGTGTGCCCACGATTTCTAAGCCGTAAGCGTCCAAACCGACGATCTTTGGCTGCGGTGAATTGGTTAACAGAATAAGTTCACTAAGGTTCAAGGACGACAGAATTTGCGCCCCCAGCCCGTACTGACGAAGCGTCTGAGGCGACACGCTATCATCCTTCACAATCTTCATCGTCGTATCACGCAAAAGCACCAATACACCCCGGCCCTCTTCGGCGATAAGCTTCATCGCATCGCCAAATTCACCCGTCCGCCCTTTCGGCCCAAGCCCGATCACATCGAGGATCGGATCAAGTGCATGCATGCGAACCAGAACAGGTTCCGGCCCAGAAATATCGCCTTTAATCAGTACGATATGGTCATCACCATGGGCGTTGTCCGTATAGATGCGCATCTTCCAGTCGCCGCCAAATTCCGAAGTAACATCTTCTTCACTGGTGACAGCAACGAGGTTGTCATGGCGCCTGCGATACGCAATCAAATCGCTGATCGTACCGATCTTCAAGTTGTGCTTCTGGGCGAAGGCCACAAGGTCCGGAAGGCGGCTCATGGTACCGTCTTCGTTCATGATCTCGCAGATTACGCCCGCCGGATTTAGTCCAGCCAATCGCGACACATCCACCGCGGCTTCCGTATGCCCGGCGCGAACTAACACGCCCCCATCGCGGGCTCGCAATGGGAAGACGTGGCCGGGTGAAGCGATATCCTGCGACGTCTTTGACGCGTCGATTGCCACAGCCACGGTACGGGCACGGTCGTGCGCCGAAATGCCGGTCGTAACCCCTTCGCGCGCTTCGATCGACACAGTGAATGCAGTCTCGTGGCGCGACGAGTTATGGGAGGACATGAGCGGTAAACCAAGCGCATCGCAGCGTTCGCCAGGCAACGTAAGGCAGATTAGCCCCCGCCCGTATGTCGCCATAAAGTTAATAGCTTCGGGCGTTGCCATCTGCGCGGGAATAACCAGGTCGCCCTCGTTCTCGCGGTCTTCATGGTCCACAAGAATAAACATGCGGCCGTTACGTGCGTCCTCGAGTATTTCCTCGACAGACGACACTGCATCACGCCAATTTTCTTCGATAGGTCCAGCGGTTTCAAAAGTCATGGGTTTGGTCCGGTTCAGCTTGCGCCAGCGCATACCGTAAGGCTAACCCGAAGACCAGAGGCAAGCTGGACATCGCGTCGCTAGGACGTGGCGGAAAAGTAGCGATCCGCATGGAGAAACCCTGCGAGTCTTCCGGCTTCTGACCATTCTCGCTCAAGAGCCGTTTCGCCGATGACCACGACACCGTCACCAGGGATGCTCCCCTTCAATTCCAAGACCCGCGCACGGGTTTCGCCCCACGTCTGGGTCAGACCAGGAGCACGCCGAGCGCGTTCTATCACAGCATTGACCTTTGTTACCGTGTCCGGATGGTGTGGGGGATGAACAAATGAAAGCGATTCTATGCCAATGATCTTGCTCACTTTTTCGCTACGCTCGGGCTCGATCTCTGATGTCTCCTTGAGCAGCCGAAGTGCGTTTGACGAGAATATCAGCGCCACGATATCGCGCCCGGTTGCCGCGCGTATGCCCGCGTAGGATTTGTAATCTATGCCAAGCTCGCGCGCGCGGCGGACCCGCCGTCGAGCCACCTCAATCGGAAGCGTCGGTAGCAAATCCGAGCGCGCGCGAGTCCAAGCGTAGCGTCTCCACGCGCGTCCTTTTTCCATTGTCGGACCGCGATTATGTCCAAGACCGCTCACAAGGATTCCGCCAAACGAGCAACATATCGTGCAAGCGTATCGATCTCGAGGTTCACCGCATCCCCAACAGAAATCCGTCCCCACGTTGTGACGGCCTTGGTATGAGGGATGAAATTGATGCCAAAAGACGCTCCATCGACTTCGTTAACGGTCAAGGACGTCCCGTTCAATGTGACCGATCCTTTCGGCGCAATGAAACGCGCCAACTCGGGCGGTGCTTCTAGCGTCACACGCGTACTGTCGCCTTCGTCCTTAACCTTAGTCACCACTGCCAGACCGTCGACATGCCCGGAAACAATATGGCCGCCAAGTTCATCGCCAACTTTCAAAGCCCGCTCGAGATTTACGCGCCGTCCAACTGCCCAGGTATCAAGATTTGTCTTTGACACGCTCTCGGCAGAAATCTGGACGTCAAACCAATTCACCGGCTCCGCGCCAAGGGCAATAACAGTCAGGCAAACGCCATCGCAAGCGATCGAGGCGCCGATATCAATCGTGTCAATATCGTAGCTCGTCCCAATGCGTGCGTTTAGGTCTCCCTCTTGTCGAAGCGCGAGGATCTCTCCCATATCTGTAACGATTCCAGTAAACATGAGCGCGGCTCCTTGGCGGTTATTAGCTTGGGTAAACGCCTTGGCGTTCGGTCGCAAGTCCATGGGCAAGTGACAGCACGCATAACGTCCGATATTCAATAAGATATGACCAGTCCTCAGCTCAGACGCTTCCTGTTTCTACAGGGCCCTCATGGCCCGTTCTTCCAGTCACTCGGTAGGGAATTGTTGCGTTGTGGAGCACGAGTTTCACGGCTTGGCATAAATGCCGGAGATGCTTTTTTTTGGCGTGGATTGCCAGGATACTGCGCCCTGGATGGGCCACGGGACACTTGGGAGGCCTCGCTTAAAAGAGCGATGGATGACGGCGTCACAGATCTCGTTTGTTATGGGGCCACGCGCCCTTTTCACGCGCTTGCCCGCAAACTGGCGCTGGAGCGAGGTATCACGATTCACGCATTTGAAGAGGGGTACCTGCGCCCATATTGGGTCACCTACGAGCGTAACGGAACAAACGCCCAGTCGGCCTTGAACGAGTTAAGTATCGTTGAGATGGAGGACAGCTTGGCCACGGCGGCGTCACCTCCAAGGGCTGCACCAGATGCATGGGGCGATACGCGTCAGCATGTGTTTTGGGGGGCTGCGTATCATGCAGTGATGATGGCAGGTCGTCACTCCTATCCATTTTTTGTGTCGCACCGAACTCCAGAGCCTTCTGGAGAATTTGCGATATTTCTCAGACATTTGTTGACAATGCCCTTGCGGAGATTGCGCCGAAGGGTTGCTACAACACGCATTCGCCGTGCGACTTTTCCCTATCATGTAGTGCTGTGCCAACTTGCTCACGACGCCAATTTTCGTGACAACTCAAACTTCGAAAACCAAGCCGAGTTCATTGACTTAGTTTTCTCTGAATTCGCAGTTGGTGGCCCCGCTCACCATCACCTTGTCATCAAAGCCCACCCTCTAGAGGACGGTCGCGAGGATTTGCCCGGGCTCGTCAGAGCGCTGAGTGCCAAGCATGACTTGCAAGGGCGCACACATTTATTGACCGGCGGTAAACTGGCGCAGCTTTTGGACAGCGCAGAAAGCGCTGTCACTGTGAACTCCACCGCTGCAGAGCAAGTGTTGTGGCGAGGTCTGCCACTCAAAGCGTTCGGCAAGGCAACCTACACCCGCCCAGAATTCGTTTCAAATCAAACGCTTGCCGACTTTTTTGCCGCACCTAGCGCACCCGACACAAACGCCTACGCGATTTACCGCCAGTTCCTGCTGGCAACCTCACAAGTTTCTGGGGGATTTTACGCAAAATCATCGCGTAATAGGCTTCTACGCCGCATCCCCGATTTGATGCTTGCTGACGAAAGCCCCTACGACCGGATTATCGACCGTCCTGCGTCCGCCCGGCAACACATTCGTCTCGTCACATAAACGCCCGTTATAAAGCTGGAAATCCAAATTCCGGCTGGCTAAGCTTTTCACAAAATAGCCGAGGCAGGCAAAAATAAGGTCGAGGAGACCGAGCAGTGAGACTGAATAGCAAACGCCGGGCGCGTGTCGTCGCCCTTTGCGTCGCCACCACAATGCTGGCTGGCTGCGCTCTCCCAAGATCAGGCCCAACCAAGAATGAAATCTTTGAGGGAGCCGTACAACGCCAGGGCGATTCGTTCGTCGTAACGGTCGATGATCAAGTCACAGCCAAGACATCCATCGTACCCGCTTTAGGTTTTGCAGAAGGGTTAACAAGTGCGGCAGCCCTTGGTTCGGACGTGATCCGACCGGGCGACACACTTGGGCTAACGATCTGGGAAAACGTCGAAGACGGTTTGCTTGCAAGCGCTTCCGCTGGCGGTTCGGCGCTTGAAGAAATTCAGGTCGACGGCGCCGGCATGATTTTTGTGCCTTATGCCGGTCGTATCCGCGCCGCGGGCAATACGACCGAGACTGTTCGGCGCATCATCACCGAAAAACTGGAAGCACAAACCCCCGATCCACAAGTCGTCATTCGCCGCATGGCTGGTGACGGGGCAACGGTTTCGCTGATCGGCGGCGTCGGTGCTCAGGGCGTTTATGCAATCGAGCGTCCCAATCGCACGTTAACCGCGATGCTGGCGACTGCTGGCGGCATCACCTTGCCACCTGAAATCACGCAAATCACGCTCATGCGCGGGGCTCACAAAGGCACGATCTGGTTGCAGGACCTGTATTCTGAGCCGCAACTTGACGTTGCACTGCGCGGCGGCGACCGAATTTTGGTCGAAGAGGACACGCGCTTCTTCACTGCTTTGGGCGCAACAGGCGCACAACAAAAAGTACCATTCGATACGCAAACAATTTCCGCCATCGAGGCTCTTGCGAGGGTCGGCGGCCTGTCGACCGGCGTGGCCGACCCGACCGGTATTTTCGTCTTCCGCGATGAGCCAGCCGAGATCGCTAGCGCGGTTCTTGGACGCACCGATCTGGTCGGGTCGCAGCGAATGATTTACGTGCTCGATCTGACCAGCCCGAACGGCGTGTTTGTCGCACGCGACTTCTCAATTCGGGACTCGGACACAGTCTATGTCACCGAGGCCCCGTACACTCAATTCAGTAAGGTTTTGTCGGCGGTTCTTGGACCATTGCAGACAGCCTCATCTATCGATCAACTTGTCGAGTGACCGACATTCGCGGACGCCTTTGCGTCTATAACGGCGGACTTCTGGCGCGCGGTCCTGAGCGTCGCATTCTGGAGTTGGCTGGTTGGGATGTAGGTACCGGAGTGCCGGAAGACGGCGACCACGTGGGCATCTGGGGACGTTCTGCGACGGCATGGCGAGGCGAAGCTGTGGCAGGTTGGCGCGACGCTCCGGTTGTCTCCATTGAAGATGCCTTTTTGCGCTCGGTTCTGCCGGGGCGTGTGAGATCTGAGGTTCCGGTTGGTCTGAGTATTGATCGAACAGGAGTGCATTTTGATGGCACCGAACCCTCCGATCTTGAGACGTTACTACGCACCTCGCCTCTTGATGACACTCAACTCTTGAACCGTGCCCGTGCTGCAATCGAACAGCTAAAGTATTGGCATTTAGGGAAATACTCCGGGTTCGATCCGAACCTGCCCGTTCCAGATCCAGGCTACGTAGTTGTAATTGATCAGACCGAAGGCGATGCGGCGTTGCAAGGGGCGGGACGCGACGAGTTCGCCGAAATGTTGGTGGCTGCCGCCGATGAGCATCCGGCGTCTGATATTCTGATCAAGTCACATCCGGAGACGGTTGCAGGTGTCCGCCCCGGGCTTTTTGGCAGCGAACTCGGGATTGATCGTGCCAGATTTCTAACCGAACCCGTAAGCCCCTGGACGTTGTTTGATGGTGCTGTCGGCGTGTACACTCACTCGTCGACGTTGGGCTTCGAAGCTATTTTTGCGGGCCACAAACCTCGCGTATTTGGCCAGCCTTTCTACGCGGGTTGGGGGCGAACGCTCGACGAAGTTCCAACTCCGCGCCGTGGAAGGGAGTTAACACGCGCCCAGCTTTTTGCAGCCGCGATGATCCTTTATCCGACTTGGTACGACCCTGCGTCTGATCGGCTATGCGAGATCGAAGACGTGCTTGCCATCCTGGCTGCGCGCGCACGGGCCTGGCGTGAAGATCGTGCCGGATATGTTGGCCTCGGAATGCGCCGCTGGAAGCGTCCTTTTTTCAAGCGAGCTTTCGGCACAGTGACGCCAATGAAGTTTACAACTTCTCCCAGATCGGCATCTCGAAAAGCCGCGAAAACCGGTCGAAAAGTCATCGCCTGGGGCACGTCAGAAGCGCCCAAAGGCGCGCTTCGTGTCGAAGACGGCTTCCTCAGATCACGCGGCTTGGGTGCGGATTTGGTCGCGCCTCTCTCCTTGTCGATAGACGCAAAGGGCAACTATTTTGATCCGTCCACACGAACCCAATTGGATGATTTGATCGCGGAATCGGCGCATTTGCCCCTTGCAGAAATCGAACGTGCGAGGCGTCTTTTGGCGCGGATTCTGCAAGAAGGATTAACCAAATACAACATGGACGAAGAA
>JABDPD010000324.1 GCA_013042895.1 Boseongicola sp.
GGCCTGGGTCGTGGAGACCATCGCGTCGATCACGGATGGGTGGTGTCCCATTCCGAGGTAGTCGTTTGAGCACCAGACAGTGACTTCGCGCTTGCCATCGGGGCCGTAGTTATCGGCCTTTGGAAAAGAGCCACATTTGCGCTCCATCTCGGCGAAAATCCGATAGTTGCCTTCTTCCTTCAGCGCGTCCAGCTGCTGATTAAACAGTGCGTCAAAGTCCATCTCTGATCCTTACTTGGTCTTCTTTGGGCGCGGGAAGCATCCAGCGCCATAGTTTTGCATCAGGCAATGGAAGAACCATTAGCCAGTGTTCGAGGAGGGCAAGTGCTGTGATCGCCGCGAGGAACGCGAAGGCGACATCGCCCGTTGCGTAAAGTCGTTCCAGCCAACAGGCGACGGCGAATGTCAGGCCCGATACTGAGAATGGAAATACCCAGTTGATCTTGCGGATCCGGAAGTATGAGGGAAGGTGTGCAAGTGGTTTGGGGATAAACTCTGTGTTGATGTGTGGAACACCAAAGAAAAGGTTTAGCTTGGCGGAGATGCGAGCGAAGAACAAAACCGAGAAGGTCCAGAAGGTAATCTGGTTGCCGCTTGCCGCGGATAGTACTCCGAGAATGACCAATGTGATCAGCAATAGACCTTCGTGATAGGCAATTGTACCGACCGCATGAGTAAAGCGTGTCCAGGCGTGTGCGTCCGAAGGGCATTCTGAGCGATTTGGACCAGTGATAAATCCCGACAGGAAGGATTGTTCTATCCAGCCCCAGATCGCGAGTGCGCCGAGAAATCCGACATAGGCGCCTTCGGAGCCGGAGAGCTCCAAGGATGTGTAGAAACCCACAATACCAGCAAAAAGGACGGGGACCGAAAGCAGAGACGCCCAGATATGGCCATCAGGGCCGTCGCCATCCGCCTTGCGGACAACCCAAAGGATGGCGCCTGTGGAAAACCACCAAAGAAAAAGCGCGGACAGCGCGGCGATCCAAGGGGAGTCTAGCATAATGGGTCGCGCGGGGGCTTTGTCCCCGCCTCCCTTTGGTCGGCCCACCGGGGTATTTCTGTATAAGGGAATGAAAACTTAGATCGAATTGTTCGTTCTTCTTGGCACAAATACTCCTGGGTCCGGGGCAGAGCCCCGGTCGGTTGGCATGATATGTGCCGGAACCGCATTAGTAGGCTGGCTCCAGACGGACGCTTTCGGGGACGTCGTTCTTGATGACCGGGATCGTGTAGAGGCTAGCGAAGGCCAAACCCGCGCGGGTGGCACCCCAAGCTTTGCCGAGAGCGCCCCCGAGGCCGCCTTTTGCCTTTGCTTTGTCCATATCGGCAAACGCTTTTTCCAAGCGGCGCAGTGTTGGTTTCCAGCGAGGGTGGTTGATGTCCAGCTCCATTGGGAAGACCTGTTTGGAGATCTCGGAGGTCTTGCGGAACACCTCCTGATCGTACCATTCGATGTCCACGCCGAGAGCCTCGTGAAACGCGGGGCGAGCGTGGTCGCGGACCCACATTGTTCCGAAGACGGCTGTCAGGAAGAACTTAATCCAGAGCTTGTTGGCGAAGGATGTTGTCAGCTTTTCGTCCGTGCGCATCAGAAGCGCGAAGGCTTCGCCGTGGCTGAATTCGTCATTGCACCATTCTTTGAACCATTTGAAAATCGGGTGGAATCGTTGCTCGGGATTTGCTTCCAGGTGGCGATAGATCGTGATGTAGCGTGCATACCCGATCTTCTCGCTGAGGTAGGTGGCGTAATAGATGAACTTGGGGCGGAAGTAGGTGTATTTCTTCTCACGTGTGAGAAAACCGAGATTCACTTGAATGCCAGCTTCGCGGAGGGCGTCGTTGATAAAGCCGGCGTGGCGAGCCTCATCGCGGGCCATGAGTTGGAAAAGTTGCACGACGTCCGGATTGTTGCCGCGGCGTTTCATTTCCTTGTAGAGCACGCAGCCAGAGAATTCAGCCGTGCATGAGGACACGAGAAAGTCGATGAACTCTTTTTTCAGTTCGGGCTCCATGCCGTCCCAGTCGATCGCGTCCCAGTCCTCGTTTTTCTTGAAGTGCCCCTTGTTAGGATCGGCTTCCATCTGGGCGATGAGTTTGTCCCAGTCTTTGCGCACAGGTTCGACGTTGAGCGCGTCGAGCTCGTCAAAGTCTGTCGTATAAAAGCGCGGCGTCATCAGCGTGTTTTGCATTGCAAGAGCGGTTGCGTCGTCGCTGGTGAATTCCCGAGCGGATTGGGCTTCTACGCGGGCGAGACCCTCTTCCACTGTGGTTGCGTCAGCGGAGTGGCTGTTGTTTTGAATATTCATAGTGTGATCTCCTCGGAGAACGAGAATTCGCAGAGTTCGATGAATTCAAAGTCGCCGGTCATGCGAGTCCACAGACGCTCAACTGCGTTGGCGCGCGTGATCGTCGCTTCGCGTTTCTCGACGATGACCTCGCCGAATGGTGCGACGACAGGATCGCCGTGTACCAGCACGCTGTCGCCGGGATTGACGACGGATCCGTCATCAAAGCGCACGTGAGCGGAAAGTTCTTCAAAGCGGTGAGAGACTTCCACTGTGCAGGGCACTCTCTCGGTCTTGCGGGTCAGTAGTCCCATGTTTGCGGTTCCCTAGTTAGATTATTTTTTAAGTAGATTAAGCCAAACGGCGATATTGCCGGGGCCGAAGGACGAGATTTCTGTGCTCCACCCTGTTGCCGGGTCGGTTAGCGACAGCCGTCCTGTTTCGTAAAGTGTTAGTCTTACAGGTGGGTTTGTGGTTACGCGCGACACAAGACGCGCGCGTTCAAGGCCGTCGTTAACGACCGAGATGAAGCCGCCGTTGCCGAGATTGAGCACAACCTCGCCTGTGCTCGCATCGATGGCTTTGATAGCATTGCCGGTGCCTTCAAGGAGAAGGAGGCGCTCGGAGACGACAGGTGCCATCTTTGGCTGCCCTTCGAGCGGGCGGTCGGTCAGGACAGCGAAAGCGGCCAGCAGAACGGCAGCCAATGCCATTGAGAAAAGCGCGATGACAAGGCGACGCGGGATCAACTCGCGGTCGCGTTTCTCCATCGCGCGGGCTTCTGCGTCGAAGTAAAGGCCAGTATCTGTGCGGTGTGACATGTCCGATCCTCTTTATTCAGCGGCCACGGTGGCGTCAGCCATCACCGGTTTGCGTCCA
>JABDPD010000327.1 GCA_013042895.1 Boseongicola sp.
TTCTTCCGGAGGGCCTCACCGTTCAGGTGTCGATAATCGGGAGCTTACAAAATGAAAAAATCTGTTCTACTTGCGTTAGCCTGCGCGGTATCTGCCGCTCCGGCATTTGCCCAAGACTGTCCAATCAAGGTGGGTGTTCTTCACTCGCTTTCTGGCACAATGGCAATTTCCGAAACCACGCTTAAAGACACTATGGAAATGCTTGTTGACCAGCAGAATGCCGCCGGCGGACTTCTTGGATGCGAAATTGAAGCGGTTGTCGTTGACCCTGCATCCGACTGGCCCCTCTTCGCCGAAAAAACGCGAGAGCTTCTGACAGTTGAAGAGGTTGATGTGATCTTTGGATCGTGGACAAGTGTGAGTCGCAAGTCTGCGCTCCCGGTTCTGGAAGAGCTGAATGGCCTTATGTTCTACCCAGTCCAGTATGAAGGCGAAGAGTCGTCAAAGAACGTATTTTACACAGGCGCAGCACCAAACCAGCAGGCAATCCCAGCTGTGGATTATTTCTTGGAAGAACTGGGTGTTGAGCGTTTTGCGCTTCTCGGTACAGACTACGTTTATCCCCGGACAACCAACAATATTCTTGAGGCATATCTGAAGTCAAAAGGCATCGCCGAGGAAGATATCTTTGTGAATTATACGCCATTCGGTCACTCGGATTGGGCTACAATCGTCGGCGATGTGGTTGATATGAGCGATGACGGACGACAGGTCGGCGTGATATCGACGATCAACGGTGACGCGAATATCGGTTTCTACAAGGAACTTGCAGCGGCAGAGATTTCCGCGGATGACATTCCGGTGGTGGCGTTTTCTGTTGGCGAAGAAGAACTGTCCGGGCTCGACACAACGAACCTTGTCGGGCACCTCGCTGCATGGAACTACTTCCAGTCGGCTGACACGGACGTAAACGCCGAATTCATCGCCGCGTGGAAAGATCGCATGGGCGAAGATCGCGTGACCAATGACCCTATGGAAGCACACTACATTGGCTTCAACATGTGGGTGAACGCTGTAGCGGAGGCCGAAACGGCGGAAGTCGATGCGGTGCGCGACGCGATGTATGGTCAGGAGTTTCCGAACCTGACCGGCGGCACAGCCGTCATGCTCCCCAACCACCATCTCGCCAAGCCCGTTCTCATCGGTGAGATCACAGAAGACGGGCAGTTCGACATTATCAGCCAGACAACAGAAGTGCCGGGCGATGCCTGGACAGACCACCTGCCTGCAAGCGCCAAGCTGATGTCTGACTGGCCCGGCAAGGGCTGCGGCATGTGGGATACTGAAAACGAAAGCTGCGTTCAAATCCAATCAAACTACTGATCTGACACATGCAAATGGCCGGTCCGAGACCTCGCTCTCGGGCCGGCTTCCTCAATTCCGCTGGGACTCTTAATGCGCATTCTAAGCCTGATCGCGTTCCTGTTTTGCTTCGCTCCTTCGGTGCAGGCAGAAAACGGGCCGGTACAAACTGCTCTTCAGACACACGCAGAAGATATTGCAAAGCCGTCACGGCGGACGATCCAACCGGTGCTGGACGATCTGGCGGCATCGGGCCTGCCCGAGATGACCGGTTTTCTCGAGGCATGGGCCCACAAAGGAATCGTACGGAGAGAGGCCGACGGACTATTCTTTTTCGGACAACGCGAAGGCGACGTGTACCGCATCCGCTCACTCGAAGACGGGCGCGACGTGGGCGAGATTGGTCGCCGCGAGGCAAAAGAGCTGAAACCAAATGCGGGGGTGCGGAAACTCATCGCAACCACTCTTGTTCAGTTTCAGTTGAGCGATCCCGACCCCGAACGGCGGCGGGCAGCACTGGATGCGCTGGGACGTAATCCAACACCAGAATTGCTCGACCCGCTGCGCGCCTCAATCCAGGCCGAGCCCGTCGTCGATATCCGCAACCGCAAAGAGGCCCTCGACCGGCTCATAACAATCCGGTTTGGCAGCGACCCCTCAGCACGCATCGCGGCAATCAACTGGATGGCCACACAGGTTTCGATCGAAGCACGCGCGGCTTTGAACGCCGTTCTGAAGACCTCCACAGTTGTGGGAGAGCCCGAAAGTGGCGCAAACGTTGCTGGACCGCTTGAAGTGGGCGTCGACTTGACAGAAGAACAAGCCTTGGCGCGTCTTGCCGAAGAGGGGCTCGTGCCGGACCTCATCGAACGCGAAGAGCGCGACGAAGCCCTCATCGCCGCAATCAGAGAAGGCGCAGTTGCCAGAACGCCGGTTGCGCAATTGAACACCGAAGACGCGCGTTGGGTCGCCTACGAAAGGCTCGCGGCCGCAGGCCAAGCCAAGGCGCGCCCCGACATCAACGCCGTCGTCAATCTTATTGTAACCAATCCAATTTTCGAGATCTACGACGAACCAGACCCAGCCGTGACCAGCGCCGCCTTGACCGCGCTGGAGAAAGTTGACGCCCGTGTAGCGCGCGCGGAAATGGTCGACCTCGGGCTGGACGCGCTCTCATTGGGGTCAATCTACTTTCTAGCCGCCATCGGTCTGGCCATCACCTTTGGCGTCATGGGCGTCATCAATATGTCGCACGGCGAGTTCATCATGATCGGCGCGTACACCGGCTATGTCGTCCAGCAGCTGGTGCCCGACTACACGGCGTCCCTCATCATCGCGCTACCCCTCGCTTTTGTGGTTGCAGCCGCGGCGGGTGTCTTGCTGGAAAGGCTGGTCATCCGACATCTTGCACACCGGCCGTTGGAAACGCTTCTTGCGACATTCGGTATCTCTGTCGCGCTTCAGCAGCTGTTCAAAAACATATTCGGGACCCAAGCCGTTCCACTGACTTCACCAGATTGGCTGGCGGGTGCTTGGGTGATTAACGATGTGATCGGCATCAGCTATATTCGCATTGCAATCTTCGTGATGGCTCTGATTTTCTTGAGCCTGCTGGTCTACACCCTGCGTCGGACGCGCCTCGGGCTTGAGATGCGCGCGGTGACCCAAAATCCCGGCATGGCCGCAAGCCTCGGGATCGATCCGGACCGTGTCGGAATGGCGACCTTCGCGCTTGGTTCCGGCATAGCAGGTGTGGCGGGCGTCGCGATCGGGTTATTTGCGCAAGTAACGTCTGAGATGGGCACCGGTTACATCGTGCAAAGCTTCATGACGGTTGTTGTTGGTGGTGTGGGATCGGTCTTTGGAACCCTTGCCGGTGCCGGGAT
>JABDPD010000330.1 GCA_013042895.1 Boseongicola sp.
GAAGCAACGTGTTGGTATTGCACGCGCTTTCGCGGGCGGGGCTCGGATCGTCATCGCCGACGAACCGGTTTCGGCGCTCGATGTGTCGGTGCAAGCAGCCGTCACCGATCTCCTCATGGAGATCCAACGCAACGAGAAAACCACACTTCTCTTCATCAGCCACGACCTTTCGATTGTGCGCTACTTGTCGGATCGTGTGATGGTTATGTACCTCGGTCACGTGGTCGAACTTGGCACAACCGATCAGGTCTTCTCGCCACCATATCACCCGTATACCGAGGCGCTTTTGTCGGCGGTTCCGATCGCAGACACCAGCATCGAGAAAACGCATATCGTTCTTGAAGGCGATATCCCATCCGCTATGAATCCACCCTCGGGATGCCCCTTCCAGACGCGTTGCCGCTGGAAAGACAAAGTGCCCGGCGGTCTTTGCGAAAAAGAAGTCCCGCCCGTGCGCACATTGCCTGGCAACCATCAGGTCAAATGCCACCTTTCCGACGCGGACTTCGATAGCATGGAGCCTGTCATCAAGATCGCCGCCGAGTAATAAGACCATGCACAATTCAAAAAATGGCCGAGCAGTTTGCTCGGCCATTTTCGTTTCGCCAATCGTGAATACCGCAAATCTATGTTAAGATCGCCTAATGAAGCGTTTACTGATCCCACTGGCATTTGTTGCCACCCCGCTCTTCGCCCAAGACACCCCCGAGCTTGAAGGCCGCGATTTGATGAGCGAAGCTCTTCGTTTGTTCATGCGGGGATTACTGGAAGAAATGGAACCGGCCATCGATGATCTGTCGGCGCTCTTGGACAACCTTGACGCCTATCACGCGCCCGAAGTGTTACCGAACGGCGACATCATCATCCGCCGCAAAACGCCACTTGAGCCGGACGAGCCCGCAGGCGGTGAAATTGAGCTTTAGCGTCCCTTAACCACTATTTCAGTCGCACCCAGAGACGAACCCAGGGCGCTCAGACGCGCTTCAGCGACTTCGCCGAACAATCCGCGCGTTCCCGGAGCCAGTCGAACTTCAAGGCGTCTCTTTTTAGGGAAGTATTTGAACTTCCCCATTTTTTCGTCCTCAGACGCTGTTAACATCGCACCAAAGCGCATCGCCTTCCCAAGGATCTCGGCCTGCTTCAAGTACTCCGGGTCAACAAGCTGGAACAACGGATCGAACCGCGAGTTCTGGCGACTGTTCTTATATCGGTGAAGCAATGCGACGCCGAGAAAGACCCGTTCGGAATGTGTCATACCGCCCAAGTTGGCACGGGTCGCCTCATCGAAGCAAACCTCGTGGCGGTAATCCGGATGCGCGCGCCAACTCACATCATGCAACAAGCAAGCCGCCTTCACCAAACGATGCGGCGCAGCCTTGCGACCTGAAAAAAGTGGTAAAACAAAATCATAAAGGCGTCGCCCAAAACCTGGCATCCGCGCGTCTTTCGCTTCTGCAAATCGACACGCTTCAATTAACGGATCGCGGTCGCGCAGCCGTTGGGGCATCTGCTCGTAGAGCATGCCTTCACGAATGCCGTAACTTGAGACCGCAATGTCATACGGCTTCATCTGGCGGATCAATTCCTTTAAGACCAGCGACGCCAATGGCACCAGAGCCATCCGGCTTTCGCTCAATCCACAACGCAGGCGAAGCTCCTCAATATCGCTCTCCTGAATGTACTTAATCGTCGCCAGCACAGATTTCCGAGACATGCGATACTCGTGCAGAACCGCGAGCGGATAGCTCCGCCGGTCCATGTCGATCCGCGCCAAAGCACGCCACGACCCTCCCACCAAAAAGAGCCTGTCCTTTTGAGAGCCCATGGTTTCGGCAAGTGCCGCGACTTCGCTTTTGATATGGGCCTTCACGCCCTTCTTGCCGCCCTTGATCGTCTTCAGTCGCTGTGGACCCAGCTTAGTCGAGATCCTCTTTCCAACGCGCCCATCACGCAACTCAGCAAGTTCCATCGACGAACCGCCGATGTCACAAACCAGTCCGTATGCACCAGGCCAACCAAGTAGAACGCCCTGAGCCGACAGCCTCGCTTCTTCTTCTCCGTCAATGACCCAAAGGCGGAGGCCGGTCTCGCGCTGTAGTTCCTCCCTAAACGCAGGACCGTCCTCCGCCTCGCGCACCGCAGCTGTCGCGACAGCCGTCAGCGGTGCGATTCCCATGCCCTCAGCAAGCAATTGGAACCTCTTGATAGCCGATAAAGCGCGGACGCGCCCCTCGGGATTTAGGCGTCCCGTCTCAGCCAAACCGGCCCCAAGGCCAGCCATTACCTTTTCATTAAAGAAGTACGCGGGGCTTCGAGCAGCGCCATCAAACACCACCATTCGAACTGAGTTTGACCCAACATCGAGCACACCGACACGACGCAGTGCGCGCGCACTTGGGTCTTCGAACAGCGGAGCACCGAACGGTCCCCAATCTTCGGTCGCTGCGTCTCCGCGAGCGTCCATATGCATCCCCCCGACGCGTTTCACGACCGAACCATGCACCGCCAAATCAAATGCGTCAACGCGTGAAAATCATTAAATATCAAGCTCAACCGAGACTGGGAAGTGGTCGGACGCTACCAACAGAGCCTGCGCAAGTTCCGGCGCTTTGGCAATGCGGGCATCGTCCACAGGATGCCAAATTCGCCAGTTTGACGCCTTTGGCACAAGTCCGGGCGACACCATCACATAGTCCAGAAGCGTCTCCATCCAGCGCTTTTGATCGGCCAGCCAGAACCGCGCCGAGGCTGGCTGTGGCCCCTTGGGCCTCTTTGCTGCATGTGGATCAAACAGTGGGATATCCCCTTCCCCGCCCAATACAATCTCCACCCCCGACCGACCAAAGAGCTTCTCATACTCATCCAGCCCGGGTCCGTCGTTAAAGTCGCCCATAACGACGAGGGCATCCCCCGCATCAAGATGATCATCCACCCTCTCGCGCAGCCAAATGCATTGGGCCAGCTGCTTGCGACGGTTTTCAATTGCGATGCGCATGGCTTCTGTCTTTGAGCGCGCGCCATGGGGCGCCTTGGACTTCGCATGCACTCCGATCATTCGAAGTTTTGAACCGGTTCGCGTCTCGACCGCCAGTTCCAAAGGAGGCTTGGACCAACGAACTTTTTCGGGCGCCGCGTCTACGTCCAGATCAATCTTATAGTTCTGATCAAATCGCGGTTTTCCCTGAGGATCATGCAGAACCGTCATCACGTCCGGATCGAAAAGGAACGCGATCTCTTGTTGGGTATCATTGACAAATCCCATTACCGCACGACTTGCGCGGAGTCCCATTGTCTCCGCAAAAGTATCCAAAGCCCCGACACCATCGCGCTTTCGGTGGCTGTCAGGGGCCTCGACTATCATGACTGCATCTGCATCTAGGGCGTTGAAAACAATACCTAATGCTTCGATCTGCTGAAACCGCTTGATATCGTAGCGGCCAGACCAATTTGAATCGTCCAAAAGACGCCCCGCATCATTGAACAGGTTCGAGAACCACTCGATGTTGTACGTCGCAATCCGCACCTAAGCGGCGTCCTTGTTAATCTCTTCCCAAGCGCGGTTGACCGCGATCAGGCGTTTCTCGGCCATCTTGAGCGCCTCTTCTGGCAGTCCACGCGCCATCATTCGATCAGGGTGTGTTTCGCGCACAAGGTTGCGCCAGGCCTTGCGGACGTCTTCCTTTGGCGCTCCTGGCTCGACGCCCAATACGGCCCAAGGATCAGGCTCCGCATCCGGGACAAAACGCGTGCGAATAGCGCGAAACTGTCTATCACTCAGGCCAAAAATCTCGGAAACCCGTGCCAGGAACTGATCCTCGTTCGGATGATAATCTCCGTCAGCAACCGCGATATGAAACAGCCCCTCAAGCAAATCGCACAGAGCACCGTCGGCTTCCCTGAACATGCGAGCGATACGTGCAGCATAGTCCTCGAAGCCTGCAACGTCTTGGCGCGCATAGTTAAAAAGCCGCGCTGCACTCGCTTCTTCGTCCGGCGGTATCAAGAAAACCTCGCGAAAAGCCGTGACTTCATCACGCGTCACTTGTCCGTCAGCTTTCGCCATCTTCGCCCCAAGCGCAATCACTGCAATCGTGAAAGCAATCGATCGTTCGGGCGGCGAGCGGAGGGTGTCAAAAACCGAGGACAGGCTTTCACCTGAGCGCAGCGCTTCAAGCGCATCGGCTATTCGAGACCAAACGGACATAGAGCAGACCTTAGTAGGAACCGGGCGCGTCGTCACCCATCGGTTGCAGCCATTTGCGCATCAACGTCAGATCGAGCCATCGGTTGAATTTGAACCCGACTTTCGGCAAGACCGCGACAGTCTCAAATCCAAGCCGCGCATGAAAGACAACGCCACCCGGGTTCTCACCGCTCACTCCAGCCCACAGCGACCCAACTCCGGCAGTTCGCGCATGGTCTTCCACAGCTCGCATCAGAATACGCCCAACCCCCTTACCTCGCGCGTCAGGGGTTAGAATGATGGAGTGCTCCATGGATCGTGCATAACCGGCCCCTTTGCGAAACTGATCATAGGACGCGTAGCCTATGATCGCACCCTGATCTTCCGCGACAAAGATGCCCGCTGCATTCGAAATAAGTTCGTCAACCTCAGACAGCGACAACTCATTGGGTTTGAACGATATTGTCGTGTCACGAATAACCGGATTAAGAGCGGCCGCAATTCCGGGCGCGTCACGCAGTTCGGCGGGTCGAACAATCATGCGAGGATCCGGTTGCCTTCTGGAGTGGCGATCGTCGCGATCAGCCGTTTCTCTGGGCCGCTTCGAACCGAGGCCGTGTGTAGACGATTGATGGCCGGAAAATCTTCCAACAAGTCGTCCGCACGGGGATGGAACACATCCAGACGCACCAGACGAAACCCATGGTCAGGAAGGCGACGCGAAGGATGCGTGCTGTTTCCCCAATGGATCAACGCGGGGCTCGCATCATCGAAAGGCAATTTCCCGAACTCTGGCACTGCCATTTGCCATCGCATGTCACCCCGAGAGAGCCACATTGCACGGCCAGATCCTGCGGGAGCGTCCTCCAAAGCGGCCTCAAGATCATCCGTCCGACAAATCCAGTTCATCATGCGCGGCGCACCACTATAGGTATCGAGGTTGAACCAGCGTCTGTGCTTTGGCTTCGGCGCGTCAGGGTCAATAGCGATCACTTCGAGATAGGTTTCAGGCCCAAGCGACAACAGCCGATTGTGAGTGCCCATGTCATCGTGCTTGCCTCCCGCCGAAAGCTCTGCACCCAACACAGCTTCTACGTAGGAACATCCCTCTTCCAATGTGCGGGCCACGACCGCGAGGTGATCTAGCTCAAGCGAAAATCTCATAAAGATTGATGGCGCTAACTGCGCCCGCGTTTCAAGGGAAAATTTTTGCGGCTCACCATTGCCTGAAGGTTAGGTGAACCAAATCCCCACAGCCCAGATGAGCGCGAACACCGTTGCGAAGAACGTCGCGGAGAAGCCAAACGACCTTAGAGAAAGTGAAAAATGGTAGCCCAGCCAATGGGCAAAACGAACAATCGGGTATGTGAAGCCAAGCGCCACGAGTAAGCCCGGCCCGTCATCAGCTGCCAAGAAACCAATTGCTGGCCACAGACAAAGCGCCAAAATCGTTTGCTCTAGCGTGCTGCGCAAAACCTCTGTGTTGATATCTCTGGCGGATCCCCTTGCGTTTTCAGTTGGCGTATCCAATCTCAAACGTTGCAGAGCTGACCCGAATATCATCACAGCGAGAACCAAACCCGGTCCCAAGAACGCCACCAAGAGCGTCGGAGTCAGAGAGAAAATCGGCAAGTCGATCTGTGTCGCACCGACCCAAACCACGCCGAACGCCCAAAGGGCGCCCAGCACACCTCCGCCAAGCATTCTCACGCGCGCGCTCACCCGGCGCGCGCAGCGCGGATCAGTTTCAAGATGTCAGACGCGGCATCGGGAATGTTCGTACCTGGCCCAAAGATGGCCTTTACACCCGCCGATTGCAGGAACTCATAGTCCTGCTGCGGGATAACCCCTCCGCAAATGACAAGAATGTCGCCTGCGCCACGTTCGTTCAGAATATTGATCAGTTTAGGCGCCAATGTTTTGTGGCCGGCAGCCTGACTCGAGATGCCGATCACGTGTACGTCATTGTCGATGGCATCCTGAGCGGCCTCCTCCGGTGTCTGAAAGAGCGGCCCCACATCCACATCAAACCCAATGTCGGCAAAGGCAGTCGCAATCACTTTCGCACCGCGATCATGCCCATCCTGTCCCATCTTGACGACCAGCATCCGTGGACGTCGACCCTCATCTTCAGCGAAATCTTCGACTTCCTTCTGGATCGCGGCAAAGCCTTCGTCGCCCTCATAGGCCGCTCCATAGACACCCGCGAGGGTCTTAACCTCGGCCCGATGCCGTCCGAACACTTTCTCCATCGCCATACTGATCTCTCCCACAGAGGCCCGCGCCCGTGCTGCATCAACAGCTGCCGCCAAAAGATTTCCGCCTTCGTTCGCACATGTCTCCAAGGCATTAAGCGCCGCATTACAAGCCGCCGCGTCGCGCGTCGCACGTATCTGCTCCAGTCGAGCGATTTGACTGGCGCGCACGGTGTCATTGTTGATATCGCGGATATCAATCGGGTCCTCCTTGTCTTTGCGATACTTGTTAACACCAACGATAACTTCGTCGCCCTTGTCGATCATCGCCTGACGCTTCGCGGCAGACTCCTCAATCCTCAGCTTCGGCATTCCTGTTGCCACGGCTTTGGTCATGCCGCCCATTTCGTCCACTTCTTCAATGATGGCCCAGGCTTTCTCGGCCAACTCAGCAGTAAGGCTCTCTACGTAGTAAGACCCTGCTAAGGGATCCACGACATTCGTCACTCCGGTTTCTTCCTGCAAAATCAGCTGTGTATTCCGGGCAATCCGAGCCGAGAAATCGGTCGGCAATGCGATCGCCTCATCCAGCGCATTTGTGTGCAGCGACTGCGTCCCGCCCAAAACTGCGCTCATTGCCTCATAAGCAGTCCGCACCACGTTGTTGTAAGGGTCCTGTTCCTGCAATGAAACGCCCGACGTCTGGCAATGCGTCCGCAGCATTTTCGACCGCGGGTTCATTGGCTGGAATTCGTCCATGATGCGCGACCAGAGCAAGCGCGCCGCCCGCAACTTCGCGGCTTCCATGAAGAAGTTCATACCAATGGCAAAGAAAAAGCTGAGCCTTCCCGCAAACTTATCAACATCCATGCCACGCGCGATTGCGGTGCGGACATACTCGCGGCCGTCCGCCAACGTGAAAGCCAGTTCCTGCACAAGGTTCGCTCCGGCTTCCTGCATGTGGTAGCCGGAGATCGAAATAGAATTGAACTTCGGCATGTGATCCGCGGTGTATTCAATGATATCCGCGACGATCCGCATCGAAGGCTCTGGCGGATAAACATAGGTATTGCGGACCATGAACTCCTTCAGAATGTCGTTCTGAATGGTGCCCGCCAAGAGCGCCTTGTCGTGTCCCTGCTCTTCGCCCGCGACAATAAAACTGGCGAGGATCGGAATAACGG
>JABDPD010000334.1 GCA_013042895.1 Boseongicola sp.
AGGAAGGACAGCGTGGCTTCTGCGATGATCGCCAGCGCCAGAGAGATTGTCGCGATGACCAGCACCGGCGACAGCACATTTGGCAGGATGTGGCGCAGCATGATCGCAGGCGATGTGCGCCCGATCAGACGTGCGGCCTGCACGTATTCCTTGTTGCGTTCGACCAGAGTGGCCCCGCGCACAACGCGCGCGAACTGCACCCAGTCCGACAGGCCAATCGCAATGATCAGCACCCAGATCGCCATCTGATCGCGGTATTCCACCGGCGTGAACCCCTTGGCGACCCCGAAAATCAGCATCGCCACAAGGATGCTCGGAAACGTCAACTGCACGTCCGCGATCCGCATGATAATCGTCTCGGTCCACCCGCCGACATACCCCGCGATCAGCCCAAGCGTGACCCCGAGGATCAGCGCAAAACTGACCGCCGCAAAGCCCACGAAAAGCGAAATCCGCATCCCGTAAAGGATCGTGGACAACACATCACGCCCTTGATCATCGGTGCCGAGAATAAACTCCTCGCCTGTAAACGCGTTCGGAACACCCGGCGCGGAAAACCCGTTCATCAGGTTGAGACTGGCCGGATCAAACGGATCATAAGGCGCGATCAACGGCGCGAACACCGCGCTCGCCACCAACAGCACTGTCACCGCGAAACTTATCACGGCAACAGGCGAGTTCCGGAATTTCCAGAAGAAATCGCTCTCTTTGAACCGCGCCCAGCGCCCCTTTTCGGCGGCCTTGGCAACTTCGATCACGTCAACGTCGCTCATGCTGTCATTCCCGTCCGTTCATGCCACTCCGCAAGGCTTTCTTTAGGGTAGCCTTCAAATTCCTGATCGTTTTCACCAAGGCACGGTTCAACCCAGTTCGCCTTTGATCCGATCATCAGATGCACCCGCTCCGGCGGCACTGGCAGCGGCGTGTCTATCGCCGAAGCGTGCGGATGGATAAGGTCAGGCCACTTCGGGGAATACCCCCAAAGCGCGCTACCGCAGGTGCCGCAAAATGTGCGCTCCATGTTTGGGCTCGACTCGTAAGTTCGCACGTTCCCGCGCCCTGTCACCTCAAGCGTATCTGCCTTTGCTCCAAGGTTAATCGCAAACCCACCACCGCCCGCTGTCTTGCGACAAATCGAGCAGTAACAAAGGTTAAACGGCGTCGGATGGGGCGCCTCCACGGCAAAGGAAACCGCGCCACAGTGACAAGAGCCCTGAAGTCGCATCAGTGCCCTCCCGCCTGATCTACACGCAAACGCGGGTCGACCCAGAAATACAGCAAATCAACGATCAGATTGATCCCGACAAACATCACCGAAATCAGCATCAGATACGCCGCCATCACCGGAATATCGACGAACTGGATTGCGTTAATGAACAGCAATCCCACGCCCGGCCACTGGAAAACCGTCTCTGTGATGATCGCAAACGCGATGATCGCGCCAAGTTGCAGACCTGTCACCGTGATCACCGGAACCATCGTGTTCTTCAGCGCGTGCCGAAAATTCACCGCCCGCTCCTTCAGTCCCCGCGCCCGCGCAAAGCGGATGTAATCCTGCCGCAAGACCTCCAACATCTCAGATCGCACCAAACGCATGATTAGCGTCATCTGGTAAAGCCCAAGCGTGATCGACGGCAATATCAGCGCCTTCAAACCACTCTCCGTTAAGAACCCTGTCGTCCACCAACCAAGGTCCACGACCTCGCCTCGTCCGAAACTCGGCAGCATGTCTAATTCAACAGAAAACAAGTATATCAATAGGATACCGATCAGAAAGGTTGGCAAACTGACCCCGATAAGCGACACTGACATAATGACGTTCGAGGCCCATCCGTCTCGCCTGATCGCCGTGAATACGCCCAAACCGATACCGATGGTCAACGCCAGAAATCCCGAGACTGCCGCCAATTCCAACGTTGCGGGCGCGCGTTCGGCGATGATCGTCGACACGGGCCGGCCCTGCCGATAGCTCACCCCGAAATTGCCCTGCGCTGCACCGCTGAGAAACTTAAGGTATTGCACGGGGAAAGGCTGATCGAGGCCAAGCTCAACCCTGAGGCGGTCGATATCGGCTTGCGTCCTTTCCTGACCCAACATGTTGTCGATGGGGTCACCGACAAAGCGAAACATGGAAAAGGCAACCAGTCCAACAACAAGCAGGACAAGAATCGACTGCGCAACGCGGCGGATGATGTAAGCTAGCATGGGAAACACTCTTCGTCGTTTGCAGCGCCACGGTCAACCTCGCGCAAGCGTGCTTTGCCGTGTGATCGGCACTTTTGTTAGGCTCTTCATAGACATTAATGCCCGGAGTCCACTCATGATCCGTCTCGCCTTAGCTTTTGCCCTCACATTGACCGCCAGCCCAATGCTGGCGCAAGAGACACCTGACGGTATGACCCCGGGCCGCTTGCTTGACATTCTCCTTGCGCTCGACCCCGAAACCCAGCCTGCGGGCAACGGCGTGGCGCTCACCATCGAAGGCGTTCCGATGCTTGTGGTCGTCGACCCTCTCGCGGACCGAATGCGCGCAATGGTTTCAATCCGCTCAGTCGAAGGCATGTCAGCCGAAGACCTTGAGCGGGTCATGCAAGCCAATTTCGACACCGCTTTGGACGCGCGTTACGCCGTCGCGAACGGTCGGCTCTGGGGCGTCTACATTCATCCCCTTTCGCCGCTTCGTGACGAGCAATTGATCTCGGGCATTGGCCAGACCGTGAACTTGGCGCTGACCTACGGCAGTCTCTTCACCGGCGGCGCGCTCAGCTACGGGGGTGGCGACAGCGCGCCCTTGCAACGCGAGCTGATCGACCGTCTTCTCAAAAAGGGTCAGGACATCTGAGCGACGCGCTCGTCTTCGTTAAGACAGCAGCATCCAAATCGCCACTGCAACCAGTATCGCACCAAAGACACTGTTCAACGTTCGCGCGCTTTCGGGCGTTCGGAAGTACCCGGCGATCTTGTCGCCAATCAAGGCCCAGAGCGAAAACGCCACGAGGTTGTTTAGCGTGAACACCGTCGTAATCAGCAAAACCGCCGCCACGTTCGAAGCGTCGAGGAACTGCGTGAACATCAACGCGATGATCACATAGGCCTTTGGGTTCAGCACCAAAAGCAAAACTCCATCCCAGACACTCGCCGCGCGCGCGTCTGCCGCGCCTGACATCGTCCCTGCTCGGAACATCTTCCAGGCCAGCCAAAGAACATAGAGTGAGCCCGCCACTTTCAGAATCACGAAGAGCCCGGGGAATCGCTCGAGGGCCGCTATGAACCCAAGTCCAATCGCCATGGTCACAATCCAGGTCGCAATGTGGTAGCCGATATTGGCCGGAATGGTCGCGCGAAACCCGAAACGGGCCGAGTTTGCTGCGAAAAAAACGTTTCCCGGCCCCGGGCTATACGCCAGCGGAAATAGAAACAAAATCAAAGTGATAACTGTCTCAAGCATCTGTTGTACTTTCAAAACTGACCCCAGCTATCACCCCCACATCACCGAACACGACCCGAAACGTGCGCAATGCTGGAAGCCCCTTTGTAGATTCTTCTTGAACACTGTTCATAAATCGCCTATTCATTTTATGAACATCGTTCAAGGAGTCGAGAGCATGGCCCATGTCGTCCAGACCAATCAATTGCTTGCTGAGGGTATTCTCACCCAAAGCCAAGCTAACGAAATCGCCCGCCGCTCGCGTGACACGATGTTGTCGCTGGTGGTGAATATCCTGCTCATGGGCGGCATCATTGCCGCCTCGCTTGGCTTCGTGTTCTGGATCGCTGATCCCTTCGGAGTAGCCGCCCTTGGCCTTGGCTTCTTCCTCGCAGGGACCGCGATCCTTTTTGCCAACAACCCTCTTTATCGAATGCTCGGCAATGCCGCCGGCCTTGTCGGCGCAGGCATGTTGATCTCTGGAGCCAGCATCGAGCTTTTGGAAAACTACCGAGACATCGCCGAGATTGTCCTTACCCTAAGCGGCGCCGCCATTGCAGCACTTGCGGCCACGGCGTTCCGTTTTGGCCCGCAATCCTTGCGCTTCATCACCGGCTGCGTCCTTGTCATTGGCCTTGCACCACATCTGGTTGGTCTCGGCATCTGGGCTGAAGACCTCATCACCTTCGGTTGGACAGACGGCATCGCCAACTGGCCCAAAACCCTGTTCCTCGGCTATGCAACCCTTGCCGCCGTCGTCACAGGCATCTTCCTCAACGCCCGCTTGGTCACGGCCCTCGCCATCGTGCCCTTCGCGCAGATGCTCGACACCGGCACGGGGTACTTCCATGCGGCCTACGTCTTCTATTCTCCAGAAGCCACGCTCACGATTCTGCAGATGGGTGTCGCCACCGCCATTGGCGCATGGGCCATGACCCGCACGCCGGACCATATCGGTCGCCACGCCGGCATCTTTGCCATCATGGCAGTTGTCGTCGGTAACCTCGCCTTCCTCGTCGGCTCACTCTGGGGTGACGAGATCGGCGCCAGCTTCTTTCGCGCAGATGCGCCGGGCTATGCAGACTTTGAGAACTGGAGCGAGTACCGTGCCGCCTACGATCTGTGGGAAGAGCAGTTCATCCAGATTTCCGAGCACGTCTTCTCGGTTGTTTGGGCAGTATTGTTGATCGCAGGTGCATGGCTCGCCGCCGCCACCCATCGCCGTGGTTTGTTCAATGCTTCGATCACGTTCCTCGGCATACACGCCTATACTCAGGTGTTCGAAACCTTCTCGGACGAACCCATGGTCTACGCCCTCGGAGGCCTCGCTGCGATCCCTGCGGCCTGGGGCCTTTGGAGACTGAACAAGAAGATGTTCGATGAGCCAGCACCTGTCTGAGGCAGGTTCAAACGAAAGCAAGGGGCCCCTCACAGGGCCTCTTTATGTTTTCAGGCGTCCGAGGCCACTTCCGCGCGAGACCAGAACCATCTGTCGAAGCAGATCACCCACAGAACGCAGCCTTCGAGCTTTCGGAACACTCCGCCTTTTCGCAGACGCAAGCAGCGTAGGTCTCGCCGTCTTCACCCGCATCCTCTGCGCCTCTCTCACCATTTCATCTGGTAGAATAAACATACAATATCTCCCTGATTGAGCTTCAAGTTTCCACATTTATAAATTGAAATGTGAAACAATATAAGTCAGGAAGAATGCATCTCCTATTAGCTGAGCTATCAAATGACTGATCCAAACTGGCGCGACCTCCCTCCTCTTTCAACGCTTCGAGCATTCGAGGCAACGGCCCGCCTCAGCGGCTACTCAGCCGCTGCGCGATCCCTCAACGTCACGCCTGCGGCCATTGCTCAGCAAGTGCGCAAACTGGAAACCGAAATGGGCACGGCTCTCGTCCGCCGCCAAGGCCGCGGCCTTACGCTCACCAGAGCCGGTCAGGATCTGTCCCAGCCGCTGCGCGAAGCCTTCGCCCTCATTGCAAACGGCATCGATACCGTGAAGCAAAAAGATGCCATGCGCGGTCTACGCGTTTCCACCACGACTTTCTTTGCGGATGAGGTTGTATTTCCCAGACTAAAAGAATTCTGGACCAAGCATCCCGGCCTTCAGGTGTCCTTCTCACCTGACGGGAACGATGCCTCCGTTGATTTGGAAAACTTCGACATCGCGATCCGCGGCAGCTTGAAGGGAGCCGTCTGGGACGGATACGATGCAACCCCAATCCTGAGATCTCGCCTGATGATCGCCGCCGCTCCCGCCCTTCTCGAAGGCGTTGAGGACATCCGAACTCTACCCTGGATTCGCGAACGGAGCGTGCATGATACAGAGCTATTGGACGTTGCAAGCCGCGCCGGCTTTGACGTCGACACTTTGAAGATCGTCGATACCGGAAGCGCCAAGTTCGAAATTGAAGCCGCCCTGCAGGGATTCGGGCTGAGCATGGGTGCAGAGATCGTTTTTCGAAAATACCTCGAAGAAGGTGCGCTTGTCGAAGTAGAGACACCATTCAAAGAAGAAGGCTGGTACTACCTCATTCAGCACAAAGGCCCGCAATCTCAGTCCGTCGCAAAATTCACCGAATGGCTGGTCTCATTGTGCGACGACATCCCAGATGGCTGACAGCGGCTAAACTACAAAATCCCTCGCCCAACTAAGTCGGCCCGCAACGCGTTCGCATTAGTGAAATGCACGGCATCCCAGCCGGCATTTCGTGCACCCTCAACGTTCTTCGGGCTGTCGTCGATAAACAGACACTCCGCAGGTGCAAGCCCGTTCCGCTCAGTCAAAATCTCGTGAATCCGGACGTCCGGTTTGATTAGCTTCTCCTGCCCCGACACCACCACGTCCTCAAACGCATCTCGTAACTCAGGGTGCACATCATTCGCCACCGGCCACGTCTCCGCGCCCCAGTTGGTCAGACCAAAAACCCGGTGCTCGGACGCCTTGAGCAGGTTCAGAATATCCCAGGTCCCGTCAATCTTGTGCTGAATAGTCTCCGCAAACCGCACAAAAATCCGATCCAGCATCTCGGCGTGCTCAGCTGCCGCTGCCAAAGCCTCCTGCCGCGAGCGTCCCCGGTCCTGCTCCGCATTCCAGGCGTAGAACCCGACGTCCTCGAAGAATCGATCAATCGCCGCGTCATCCTCAAACACATCGCGAAACGCCGCATATTCGTCCCAGGCAATCAATACATTGCCGATATCAAAAACGACGT
>JABDPD010000341.1 GCA_013042895.1 Boseongicola sp.
GAAGAACGCAGCGGCTCCCACGGCTACAGACGTAACAACAAAGATTGCAAGATAGCGGCTGATTGCTCCGTTGTGACTGATGTCTGTAAGCCAACGCGACAAGCGAGCGACACTGTCCACGAACCACTCGAATATCACTTTGGCCTCAGGGCGAGGCGCCGCTCTCCAAAGGCGATCCATAGGCGCGTGAAGGGCCAGCAAGACCGCGCCGCCAATAATGGCAAACACCGACATGTAGAGCGCGGGTGTGACGCCATGCCAGATCTTCAGATGAGGGTGCAAATCAGCTCCGGTGACAGCATTGGCCGCGATAGTTACAACCGCCTCTGCCAAGAACGGCATGACACCGATAATGATCACGAGAACGGCTAGAAATGCAGGTGCTAACCACATCCCGACCGGCGGATCATGTGGGTGATGCGGGTAGTCGTCGCGCTCAGGACCAAGGAACACATGCACGATGAAGCGATAGGAATAGGCTACCGACAAGAGCGCCCCAATCGTCGCAAATACCGGGATCACATAATAACTGCCCAACCACTTGGTGTGAGAAGCTTCTTCAAGCATCATCTCTTTCGACAAGAAGCCGTTGAAGAATGGAATCCCTGCCATCGAGAGCGCTGTGATCGTGCCAATCACAAACGTAATTGGCATCAAATGCCTGAGACCACCCAGCCGCTTAATATCTCTTGTGTGCGTTTCATGATCCACGATCCCCGCTGTCATGAACAAAGCAGCTTTGAACGTCAGGTGATTGATAATATGAAAGACAGCCGCTACCGCCGCGGCCTGGGTGCCGAAGCCCAAGAGCATCGTCAAAAGCCCTAGATGGCTGACGGTTGAAAAGGCAAGCAGCGCCTTTAGGTCGTCCTTGAACAACGCAATCACCGCGCCAAGAACCATCGTAACTAAGCCCGTCGTCGCGACGATATAGAACCAGGCGTCGGTCCCCGACAGCACTGGCCACATCCGTGCCATCAGAAAGATACCGGCCTTCACCATCGTCGCCGAGTGTAGATAAGCGGACACCGGTGTCGGTGCCGCCATCGCGTGTGGCAGCCAGAAATGGAACGGGAATTGCGCGGATTTCGTAAACGCGCCGAGCAGGATCAGGATCAGCGCAGGCAGATACCACTCCGACGCCCTGATCAGATCGCCTGCCGCTAGAATGTCGATAAGCTCGTAGCTGCCGACGATTTCACCGAGGATCAACATCCCGCCAATCATCGCAAGCCCACCAGCGCCCGTAACCGCCAACGCCATCCGAGCGCCTTGGCGGCCTTCTGGCAAGTGCTTCCAATAGCCGATCAACAAGAATGACGAAAGCGACGTTAGTTCCCAGAAAATGAGCAGAAGCAGTATGTTGCCGGAAATGACAATGCCCAGCATCGCCCCCTGAAACAGCAGCAAATAAGTGTAAAACTGCCCCATCGGGTCATCGCTCGAGAGGTAAAACCTCGCGTAAAGCGTGATTAGTAACCCGACGCCAAGGATCATCGTGGCAAAGAGCAATCCAAGTCCATCAAGGAAGAACGACGCCGATAGCCCGAGCTGCGGTAGCCACTCAACCTGCGCCTGAACAACCTCGCCGCGCATCACCGCAGGCGCCAGCGTCATCAGAAGGATCAGCGCCAACGCCGTGGGAACTGCCGTAAACACAGCGCATGCGGTGCGGCCAGCTCGAATCATGAGCCCAGGAACGAGTGCGCCAAGGAAGGGAAGCAGGGCGATCAGGAATAGAAAATGGCCGCTATCGCTCATATCTCCATCCCTCGTTTCCCTTTGTCGTTTTGTTATTGGTAACCATAGGAAGTCGCGATGTAAAACGGCTCTTTGCTGGAAGATCTAACCGCAAGCATGGAGACGGTCCACATGCTCAATATCCACATTCATTACTGGGGAAAATTCACTCGTTCAGGTCGTGAAGAAGGCGACCATGTTTGCGCGTCTCCTGAACCAGTTCTCCAAACGTTCGAAAACCTTTGCCTTCCAGAAGTGGCAACATCTTGACCAGAGCCTCAGCTGTAGCGCGCGCATCTCCCAGTGCTGTGTGTCTCAACTGAGAGGGAATTTCGATGGAAAGCCGCTCGCAAAGAGCGTCCAGAGAATGCTGTTCGTTGATACCAAAGACAACTGAAGACAAGAGAACCGTATCCAGCACCGGATGGTCCCACTCCACACCTATATCTCCTTGAAACTTCCTCAAAATGCCAATGTCAAACGGAGCGTTGTGCGCCACCAGAACCGCGCCCCGCGCAAAGTGGTGGAACGCTTGCCCAACACTCGAAATTTCCGGTGCGCCGGAAACGTCTGTGTCCGTGACGCTGTGGATCTTCGTTGATGCGGGTGGGATTGGACGGCCAGGATTCACAAAGGTGTCCAAAACTTCACCTTCGACAATCCGTCCCTTCAGCACGCGAACCGCCCCCAGCTGTACGATTGCATCGTTCTCTACTGACAAACCGGTTGTCTCGGTATCGAATGGCACAAAGCATAGATCAGATAGTCGAGTATCGGAAATCTCGCGGCTTTCGGATGCGTTCATAAGGTCGAAGTCAAAGACCAGCGGGCGCGCTGCGATCGATTTTTTCTCCGCA
>JABDPD010000343.1 GCA_013042895.1 Boseongicola sp.
CGGAAAAAGGCTCTCCATTCCTTGTGCCTGCATAAGTGGCCCACCCACACCGTAAACTTGCAGGTCTGGGACGAGGCTATTCAGCCCTTCAAGAAGCGCTCCGCCTAACTTGTCGCCTGACAACTCTCCTGCCAGTAAAAAGACTCTCATCTTTTCGACCCTTGCGTAGCTGTGATCGCTCTTTGCACAAGCATCAGTCGTCGCGAATCCAGAAGAACAAGTCGGCGTCGTTTACGGCTTGAACTACCTCATCCAAATCGAGCACCATCACTCCGCCCGCTTGAATGACAATTCCATCCAGGCCAGCCGCTGCAACATTCCGAACCGTTTCCACACCAATAACCGGCAGATCAATCCTTGCGTCTTGCTGTGGCTTCTTCGCTTTGAAGAATATGCCGCCCGAACCGTGTGGTGCATCCGCTAGTGTGCCAAGCATCGCATCTGTCCCGGGAAGCGCCTCAAGGGCCAATGCCTGCCCTTTGCGCACGACACACGACTGACCAAGATCAAGCTCTCCCAGCGCCGCCGCAATAGTCCGAGCCCGCTTAGCGTCCTTCTCATGAGTGACTTCGACTGGACGCTTCGACAGAACGCCAGCTTCGGGAAGCAGCGTTGGCACCAGGTCCGTTGCAGCCTTGATCGCAATATCTGCCTCCTCAAAGATAGCCAAAACGGTGCCTAATGCCGCGTCATCACCCATCTGCAACGCCGCCATAATGCGAGGAACAAGGGGTAAGGTCGCCGCATCCAGTGCCGATGGATCAACCTCCGGCCGGGCAATCGCTCCAGCAAAGCACACCTCGGTTGTCCCCGCAGCTTTCAATTCTGCAATGAGGCTGCCAAGTGTCTCCAGACGAAACTGGCGATCGGGGATCAATCCCTCTGGATCAAAACCCTGCAACGAAGCGATTTCAGGTCGCTTTGACAGCGAGTCCACCAAAATCTTGGGAAGACGTCCCTGCCCTGCAATCAACGCCAGCATAGCGCTATTTCTCCGGCGTGAGGAATGAACGGTCCGAAGACCCAAGTATGAAGTCTAGGATTTCATTCACGTACGCGCTCTCTGCGTCCGCCTTCAGTCCACGTGCCCGATCAAGGAAAGCACCCTCGCCGCTAGCCAAGGATTGAAAAGCTTGCCGAAGCGCGGAAATCTCATCGCGATCAACGCCGCGGCGTTTCAGCCCAACCAAGTTTAGTCCATCCAAAGATCCACGCGGACCCTGAACCAAACCATAGGGAATAACATCATTTGTCACCATTGTGACGGCACCAATAATTGCACCTTTTCCAACGCGCACCCACTGATGCACGCCCGATAAGCCGCCGATAATTACGTCGTCTCCGATGTGGCAATGCCCCGCAACGGCTCCCTGATTTGCTACAATCACGCGATCTCCGACATTTGCGTCATGTGCAACATGCGCTCCTGTCATAAACAGGCAGTCATCACCGACGCGTGTCTCACCTCCGCCGCCTTTGGTGCCCGTATTCATTGTTACCCCTTCGCGAATACGATTTCGCTTACCAACAATCAGACGTGTCGCTTCTCCCTTGAACTTCAGGTCCTGTGGAATTTCTCCAATGACGGCTCCTGGGAAGATCACTGTGTCTTCCCCCACTTCAGTTATGCCAGTAACCACAGCATGTGATTTGATCTCAACGCCAGAGCGCAAAACAACCTGTGGACCGATAACCGAAAACGGGCCGATCTTTACGCCATGTTCAATGACGGCTCCTGGCTCAATCACAGCAGAGGCATGCACAATGGCCTTCGGGTCAACGCTCACTTTGGCAGATCCATCATCGCTGTAAATTCGCATTCACACGCAACGTCGCCTTCGACAGTCGCGCGGCCTTTGAACTTCCAGACCTTCCCACCGCCCCGAAGCGTTTCGACTTCCATGCGGAGCGTATCGCCCGGGATAACCTTACGGCGGAACTTCACGCTGTCCATCGCCATGAAATATACACCGAAATTCTTATCGGCGAGATCGAGTCCAACCCCGGCAATCACGGCGGCCGTCTGGGCCATAGCCTCAACCATGAGAACCCCCGGAAAAACGGGCATCCCGGGGAAGTGCCCGGTAAACTGTGGTTCATTCATTGTTACGTTCTTGATTCCCACCCCCGAAGTTGTCCCATCAATGTCGATCACGCGGTCAACCAATAGGAATGGATATCGATGTGGAAGAATGCGCTGGATCAGGTCGATGTCAGCGCGTGCGAGGGTCTCGGTCATTCGGTGTGTCCTCTGCTCGGTTTAAGAAAAGTGGTACCAAGCGGCAAGCATTGCGGCAAGCACGTCACTCAGCTCCGGCTGCTTCATTCACCCGGGCAATTGCCTCATCGGTGATGTCTACGCTGTCGGCAGACAGAAATACGTCACGGCGATCTAATACCACCAACGCGCCGCGTTCACGGACAATTCCGTAGATAATATCGGCCACGTCACTGAAAAACTCTTGCCTCGAAACCTCTCGGAGGCGGTTCAGTTCGCGCGCCTTCTCGTCCTGAGCAATGCGAATGCGTTGAACGTCAACATCGAATGCATCGGCAAGAGCACGGAATTCGTCGGGCGGCAAAGTCGAGCGCTGTATGGTCAGATCCTGCTCGCGCTCAATCAGCTCCGCTTCAATGCGCGCGTTTTCGGCGGCCAAGACCTGAACCTCGGCTTCAATCGAGGCCGCAGACCGCGCACCAAGGCCAGTTTCCTGAAATAATCGGTCCTGATCTATCGTCAGAATCGACTGTCCGGATGTCGAGCCTACGTCCTGTGCCTGTGCCGGCACAAAAGCGAAGCTCAGTGCCGCCAGCAAAAGCGAAAAGTAAGCCCTTAGCATATCAGAACGCTGTAGAGATCGTGAAGTCGAAGCTGCGTTTGTCATCCAAAGGATTCGACTTGATCGGGTTCGAAAAGTTCATCCTCAAGGGCCCAATTGGCGTATCCCATAGAAGTGAGAACCCCACTGACGATCTCAACTCGAAACCGTCATCAACTGTGAGATCGCCAGCGGTGTCATCCAATCCCCAGAGCGAACCCATATCAAGAAAAACACCGCCAGTAATGCCGAATTCCTCCGGAAGTCCGAGCGGGAAATCGGCCTCGAAGCGTGCAGCAACATACTTGTTGCCGCCAAGCACATCCGACTCAATTGCACCCGTGTCCCGCGGGCCAAATCCACGCGAGGAGAACCCACGGACCTGTCGCGATGAAAGGAAGAAACGATCAGTTATACGTGTTTCTCCACCGCCCACACTGGACACCAATCCGCCTTCAAGTATGGCGCGCAGAGTGATTTCTTCGTTCCAAACATCTCGCTGAGCGACAACTCTTGAAGTGGTTCTCAGGAATTCAGTATCCCCCCCTACACCTGCGAACTCCTGCCCGAACTCAAACAAGAAACCTCGGTTTGGGTTCAATCCGCCGCGAAGCAAATCGAGCGTGTAGTCATACCCAATGGCACTTCGAATCTTGCTTCCTTCTTCATTCTCAATGATCAAGGACGCATCATCGGTGACGTTAAATATATCTTCATCCGCAAGTGTATATTTCAACGAAAGACGTCCGTTCTCACTCACCGGGAAACCAAGTGAGGGGGAGATCGAAGTGGCTCGTGTCTCGTAGGCGGCGTTGCTGAAGTTAGTTGTCTGGTCGGCGATGGTAATGCCGAACGAAAGATCGCGCGCAAAAAGCGCCGGCTCACGAAAGCGCAGACTGATGTCGCGGTCTTCATCTCCGCTTTGAATCTGGACACCAACCGATTGGCCGCGGCCAAGGAAGTTCCGCTCAGAGAAGCCGACGACCAGGGCGAAACCCGTGTCTGTTGAAAACGTTCCGCCAAACGTCAAACTGCCCGTCGGCTGCTCTTCAACATCTACATCAACAACAATCTGATCCGCGGCCGAGCCTTCACGAGTGTCCACATCGGCGTTCGAAAAGAAGCCCAAAGCCCGGATACGCTCTGCCGCATTTCGTATCTCGCGAGGGTTAAACGGATCACCCTCAACGGGATCAAACTGCCTGCGTATCACGCGGTCCAAAGTTGTTGTGTTGCCTTCTATGTCGATCCGCTCGATGAAGACACGTTGACCACGAACTAGTGCAAAATCGACATCAAGCGTCAGATTTCGCGAATTTCGCGTAACGCGAGGCACAACTCTCAAGAAATCGAACCCCTGTTGAAGTGCCAGTCGCTCCAATCGCTCAATCTGCTCGTCAATCTGGGCTGGATTCCAGGTTTGACCAGTGCGCAAACGCAGTGCGTCGCGATATGTCTCGATGTCTGCGTCAGGAAACTCGGAAGTAACTGATACTTCACCGACGCTGAATTGTTGGCCCTCTCGCACCGTGAACGTCACGAAACTCGCATCGCGTTCCCGAGAGAACTCCGTGCTCACATCAAGAACTCGAAAATCCACATAGCCCCGTGATTGATAGAAGTCCGTTAATGCCTGCCGATCAAAAGCGATGCGCTCGGGAATAAACGAATCTGCACGGATGATGGCGCGCAAGAAGCCGGCTTGCTTGGTCTCGACGGCGCGGCGCAATCTGCGGTCTGTGAAGGCACGGTTGCCCACAAAACTGATCCGTTCATTCTCGATAACGCGCCCTTCGCTGACTTCAAACACCAGATCAACCCGGTTCTCTGTGCGACGAATGATACGTGGCTCGACGGTTGCGGCAAGCCGACCGGCAGCCACGTAGGCATTCACGATGGCCTCAGCGTCGGCCACGGCCTGGGTAGCAGAATAAACTCGGCGCGGCGCAGATTGCACAACGTCCAGCAGACTCTCGTCTGAAAGGCGATCGTTTCCTTCAATGTTGATACGGTTGAGGGTCGGACGCTCAACGACCTCTATACGCAACCCGTTGCCAACAGGGACGATTTCCACTGTCTGAAACAGGCCCGAAGCAACAATCCGCTGGAGCACATCGTTGATCTGACCATCTGTCAGCACGGCACCGCGTTCGATGCCCGCAAGATCAATAACCGTGGCGGAAGGCACGCGCTGGGTTCCATCAACGGTAATCGAGTTCACACGCGTTTGGGCATCAACAGGCGATACAGTGAGTCCGATAAAAAAAACGGCTGCTAGGCAACTCATTGAGAGCTTTTTTGCCCATGTTGCTCGCTGCATTTGCTCACCCGCCCTTTTGCACTGTTAATCGCGTGATTAAACAGATTCTAAAGGGCTGTCAAAAAACAAGGCCGCCCAAAATGAGCGGCCTGTTCTTACTGTCGAGTGTGTGCGTGTTGTTCTAAAACTGAGCGCCAATGTAAGCCGCAAGGAAGAGTGCCCCACCAAGGGCCAAAAGTGAGATCATTCGATCAAGATTGAGTTCAATCAGGAGTTCTAGTCCCTTAAAACCGCGCTGTATTGCCTGCATGATCTTGTTCCCGAAATACTTTGATCTCGAAATATCGGCGGAATGTGGCTGAAATTTGGCCGACCAATGGTCCTAAAGCGGCGAAGTCTATGGGCAGAACAGGTCATTCGTCACTGCGAACACCATCAGACCAAGCATCACGGTCAATCCACCAGCCATCAAGAACTTCAAAGCTTGGTCGCTCGGGGGGCGGCCAGTGACAGCTTCCCAGAAATAGAAAACAAGGTGTCCTCCGTCCAAAACAGGGATCGGAAACAGGTTGAGCATCCCAACTGCCGTGGAGAGCACCGCGATAAACCAGATGAACGAAATCCAACCCTGACTGGCTGCCTGCCCCGAAGTCTCAGCAATACCGATGGGACCGGATATATTGCAGGTCGAAATCTTGCCGGCGATCATATGGTAAAGTCCCGAAATGCTCGACTTCGTTATAAAGACAATCTGATTGGCGCCGTACGACATGGCTTCACCAATCGTCGGCGTTTCAGTAGCCGGTTCAAACGCCATCCCTGGCGAAACGCCGATAATGAAATGGGTCTCGAACGAACCGTCTGCCAACGGCAGATCCGTCCGGCGAGGCTCCATAATGAATTCACCAAGCTCCCCATCACGCCAGACCGTCAGCGAAACTGAGTCACCGTTCGAACCTCTGATCTTGTCGCGCAATTGCTCGAAATCGAAGATCGCGTCACCATCGACCGCAACAATCACATCTTCCTCTTCCAACAATGCCGCTTCAGCGGCCGAACCCGGTGTCACCGAACCAACATGCGGAGGGAAAAGCCAAGGGCCGCTGACCTCAATCTCAACATCATCTCGCAACACCCGGTAGATCGACGTTTCCTGTGGCGTGAGCGTTTCGCGCAGCTCGGAGAATTCTTCTGTAGGAGGAACAGGAGTGCCATTGATCGAAAGCATTACATCGCCTGGCTCAAGCCCTTGTTCCGGCCCAGGGAGACTGCGGAGATCCTCGATGGTGATAGGGTCGCTGGCCACGCCGCGCGCCATCAGAAGCGCAGCAAAAATCAGGAATGAAAGAACAAAGTTAAAGACTGGTCCTGCCAGAACGGTCAAAGTCCTTGCCCAAAGCGGTGCGCCATGCATTGTCGCACGGCGCTCTTCTGGGGTCAGTCCAACCATGGCATCCGGGTCTTTGGCCGACGCGGCATTCTCGTCGCCACGAAATTTAACGAAACCACCAAAAGGCAATGCCGCAATTTGCCAAGCTGTGCCGTGCCTGTCTGTCTTGCTGTATACTACTGGTCCAAATCCTACGGAGAAAACATCCGCTTTGATGCCCGTCCACCGACCAACAATGTAGTGCCCATACTCATGAATTGCGACAATCACAGAAAGTGCGATCACAAACGCCACTATCGTGAACGCAATACTCCCAAATGTCGGGATTAACCCAGCCAAGTCCATGAATACCCTATCTCTGTCGTCTCGTTATAGCTGCATCCGCATGCGCGCGCGCCAACTCGTCTACCTCTTGAACGCTATCTAGTGTAATCGCGGCCAAACCTAGACCTTCACCTGACATTATTTCGATCACGTCTGCGACAACAGCTGCCATATCCAGGAATCCAATACTCTCCTCGATAAACCCATCAAGCGCGCGTTCCTTAGCAGCGTTAAAAACTGCTCCCGCTAAACCGCCTTCTTCCATCACCCATCTGGCCTGAGCCAAAGCTGGATAACGTTCTTCATCTGGATCACGAAATGTGAACTGTCCGATCCGAGCCAGATTAAGCCGTTCAACAGGCAAATGCGCGCGCTCAGGCCAGTTTAGCGCATACCCTATCGCGTGTCTCATATCTGGCGGTCCGACATGCGCCATAAGCGCTCCATCGCGAAAACCGACCAACGCATGAACGAGACTCTCAGGATGGACAATCGCCTCAATTTTGTCAGGCGAAATCTCGAAAAACTCATGTGTTTCAATAAGTTCAAGCGCTTTATTAAACATAGTCGCGCTATCAATTGTGATGCGTTGGCCCATATCCCAATTCGGATGAGAAGACGCCTCAGCCAAAGTCGCAGAGGCCAGCCTCTCAATGGGCCAATCGCGAAAAGCACCGCCCGAGGCCGTAATAACAACACGCTCAACTTCGGAGACATCTTCCCCTACAAGGGCTTGAAACACCGCCGAATGCTCGCTGTCGACAGGTAGAATTCGTGCGCCGTGCTCATTTGCAGTAGACTTCAAAAGTGATCCCGCCGTAACAAGGCTTTCCTTATTTGCGAGCGCTAGAGTCGTCCCTTGTTCCAGAGCTTTTAATCCCGGTGGTAGGCCAGCAGCCCCAACGATCGCCGACATTATCCAATCTGCGGGTCGTTCTGCAGCTTCGCAAAGGGCTTGCTCACCCGCAGCTACCTCAATCCCCGACCCTTCAAGCGCTTCCATTAGAGGCGCATAGCAATCGTCGAAAGCGGTCACGGCAATTTCGGCCTGGAGTGCTTTAGCTTGTTTGGCAAGCTTTTCAACACTTCGCCCGCCGGTCAGTGCGACAACTTCGAAGTCCTGCGCGTTGCGTTCAATCAGATCGACCGTATTGCACCCGATCGACCCTGTTGACCCGAGAATCGTAACCTTTCGCGTCACGGGACAACAGGAACCGGAGGGAAAACCACAACAGCCTCAATAACCAACAAGAATATCGAAGCTCCAAGCATCCCGTCGAAACGATCGAACATCCCGCCATGACCTGGCATGATGTTAGAGCTGTCCTTGATACCCATACGCCTCTTCAATGCACTCTCAGAGATATCCCCAAGTTGCGACGCCATTGAAATTGCGACTGAAATGCCGATGAGTTCGAAGCCGGCGGCACCCAGATAGACATAAATGCCGCCAACAATCACGGCTCCAATCCAGCCAGCGACAGTGCCCGACCACGTCTTCTTTGGACTAACTTTGGGCCAAAACTTAGGCCCTCCGATAAAGCGTCCTGCAAAATATCCCAGAATGTCTGTAGTGATTACAACCAGCGCCAACCAAGCCATCCAGCCAAAACCGAAGTCGTCTCTTAAGGCGGTCAAGCCATAACCCGCAACGAGGATCGCCGCGCTATAGATTGCGTACGTAAATCTGTGCTGTTCAATCTGGCTGACACCAACCATCGCCGGCAGCAGCAACAACGGCAGAGCAAATCCTGCGGGAAGTTCCATCGCCGCAAGCAGGATAAATGCAGTGATCGCTGCCAACACGATCCCGCGTCGACCCGCGCCAATCATGCGCAAAAGCTCCCACATCATGATCCCACAAATCGCAGCAATCAGAATGTGAAATGCTAAGCCTCCAAACCACATGATCAGAAGACCGACACAGGCCGCTACGCCGCCCGACAGAAGGCGTTGGCTCAGATCGCTCCACTGCCCTCCACCAGCTTCGCTCATCCAGGCACGGCTCCGTATCGACGCTCGCGACTGTTAAATCCGGACAATACGCGGGCAAACTCATCTCGGGTGAAATCGGGCCAAAGTGTATCTACGAATTCATACTCGGAGTAAGCGGATTGCCACAAAAGGAAGTTAGAAATCCGCGCCTCTCCACTGGTTCGAATCACTAAATCAGGGTCAGGGAGCACATATGTATCCAAGCGGCGCGCAAGTGTCTCGGCGTCCACCGATTCCGGATCTAGCTTGCCATTGGCAACTTCACGACATAGCCGCTGGGTGGCTCGCGCAACTTCGTCACGACCACCGTAATTCAAGGCAACGGTCAAATGAACAAGGTCGTTGTCGCTCGTCAAAAGCTCCAACTCATCCATCAAAGCCACAAGCGTGTAGTCGAGCTTCATCCGATCACCGATAAATCGCACACGCACTCCAGCTTCAACCAACTGCTTGGTTTCACTCATTAAATAACGCTTGAACAGTTTCATCAGCCCGGACACTTCGGTCTGGGTTCGCTTCCAGTTCTCGGTCGAAAACGCGAAAATTGTGAGGTATTTCACACCGAGATCGGGACAGGCCTCCACGATCTCGCGAACGCGCAATGCTCCGGCGTGATGGCCAAACAAACGCGGCTTTCCACGCGCCTGCGCCCATCGCCCGTTGCCATCCATTATAATCGCCACATGCTCGGGTGTGGTCTTTTCAGATTTGCCCAAAAGGGTCTCCTCGATTTTTTGCCCCACCCCGCGGTGCTTTTTACACCTGCATTATTTCTTCTTGCTTACTTTCCAGAGATGCGTCGATCTTTGCGATCCCCTTGTCAGTCAGTTCCTGAACTGCGCCTTCCCAAAACTTCTGATCATCCTCAGACATTCCGTCAGATTTGGCTTTCTTGATTTGGTCCATACCGTCCTTGCGAACGTTCCTCACGGCGATCCGTGCGTTTTCCGCATAGGTTCCGGCGACCTTTGTCAGTTCGCGACGACGTTCTTCGTTCAACTCCGGGATCGGTAATCGGATGATCGTTCCATCCACAACGGGATTGATTCCAAGACCACTCTCGCGAATGGCCTTCTCAACCTTGCCCGTCAGAGTTTTGTCCCAGACATTGACGGTGATCATGCGAGGTTCAGGGACATTGACGGTTCCAACCTGATTGATCGGCGTCATCGAGCCGTAAGCATCAACCATCACAGGCTCCAGCATCGATGCCGAAGCGCGCCCGGTGCGGAGCGTCAAAAATTCTTGGCGAAGCGCCGTCATAGCACCGTCCATGCGTCGCTCAATGTCATCTAGATCAATGTCGATGTCTTCTGCCATGCCTGTGTCTCTTGTCCATTTTCGCGGGCTTTTGCCGGATTTCTCTTCCTATACCCGTCTTTCGTCAGCTTTGTATAGCCTTTCAGGCTTGCAGCTACGTGCAGTGATTGTGCACCTCAAGCCGTCTATCCATCCAAACTGACTAGTCTTCCTGCACAATTGTATATGTGCCTTCCCCGGAAAGAATGCCACGGAACCCGCCAGGCTCATCCAGCGAAAACACAATGATCGGCAAACCGTTGTCTCTTGCAAGGGCAATTGCCGAGGCATCCATAACGCCTAGGTGCTTCGCCAGCACCTCGTCATATGTGACTTTGTCGTATCGCTTTGCTTCGGAATGCTTCGCCGGATCCATATCGTAGACGCCGTCGACCTTAGTTCCTTTGAAGATTGCTTCACATGACATCTCACTGGCGCGCAGAGTGGCAGCAGTATCGGTTGTGAAGTAAGGATTACCGGTTCCGGCTGCGAAGATTATCACCCGCTTTTTCTCAAGGTGGCGCACCGCACGCCGCCGAATGTAAGGCTCGGCTACTTCATCCATTCGAATGGCCGAGATGACTCGCGTATGGATTTTCAGCGCTTCCAAGGCCGACTGCATAGCCAACGCATTCATCACCGTTGCCAGCATACCCATGTAGTCAGCCGTTGTGCGCTCCATCCCTTGCGCCGAGCCTTGCAATCCTCGGAAGATATTGCCACCGCCGATGACCATGCAGACTTCGACGCCCATTTCGTGCACGGATTGAACTTCAGACGCGATTCGCGCGACGGTCGGCGGATGCAGGCCATAGCCTTGGTCGCCCATAAGAGCTTCGCCTGAAATTTTCAAAAGGACCCGATTATATGAGGATTTGCCTGTTTCGTCTGTCATAAGCCCGGTCCCTCGCTCTATTTCATCGCGCCTTTGCGCCCGGCGCGAAAATGTCCCAAAACGGCGCGAGGTTCAACGCTGGAAGGACGCTAGCGCGAAATGAGTTCTTTAAAATCTATCGTAGCCTCTTTGACCCCGGAGCGCCCCGTACTTATTGCCGGTCCAACCGCAAGCGGAAAATCATATCTTGCCACGGAGATCGCATCGCGCTTCGAGGGGGTTGTGATCAACGCAGATGCCCTTCAGGTCTACAGCGATTGGCGCATCTTGACGGCACGCCCCGGCAAGGAGGACGAAGCGCGCGTTCCGCATGAGCTCTATGGCCACGTCCCGGGGACACAGAGTTACTCGGTAGGCGATTGGCTCCGTGATGTGGTGCCCATGCTTAACGGGGCCCCTCCGGTCATCGTTGGTGGCACTGGGTTGAACTTCACGGCCTTAACTGAGGGGCTCGCAGACATCCCAGAAACACCCAACAAAATACGCCTGAAAGCCAATGAGAAACTGGAGTCTGAAGGTTTGAGCGCTCTCGTTTCCGAAATTGACGAAAGAACCCGCGGTCGGATCGACATTGCGAATCCGAGGCGCGTTCAACGCGCTTGGGAGGTCCTGCAAAGCACGGGGCGTGGCCTAGCCTCATGGCAGGACGACACAGGTCCAGCCCCCCTGCCCCTGGAAGACGCCCAAGCGCTCGTTCTGTCCGCTCCGAAATCGTGGCTCTCGCCGAGGATCGAACAACGTCTTGACCTTATGTTGGAAGAAGGGGTTCTGGAGGAAGCCAGACAAAATTCCGATGGCTGGCACGAAGGCCTTCCTTCGGCAAAAGCCATAGGTGCAACCGAATTGATCGCCATGTTGAACGGTGATTTTGATCTTCCGAGCGCAAAAGAAGCAATAATCACCCAGACCCGGCAATACGCCAAACGCCAACGGAGCTGGTTTCGAGCGCGCATGAAGGAATGGCGCTGGATCGAGGCATCTGACCTTTAAAGTGTTAGCGCTGACATTTCTTGCTGATCCTGCGCTTTTGGCGCTCTTTTCAGCTTTATCAATCGCCTCTCGTTTGTCATAAGACGCGCGATGACAAACAGGATCGCTCTTGGAATTGGTCTGTTCATTTGCGCGGTTTTCGCGCTGAGTTTCGCCCTTGGCCTTGATTGGCACATCTTCCTGGCGCGCAAATTCATGGACCTGATCAGATTAATCGCCTTCTGGCGTTAAGAGCATCCCGCCCGAAACAGGAGAAGACCTTTGGCAGTCAAAGTCGCAATCAACGGATTTGGACGGATCGGACGTAACGTCCTTCGCGCCATCATCGAAAGTGGCCGCACGGATATCGAGGTTGTTGCAATCAACGACCTTGGCCCAGTTGAAACCAATGCGCATCTCTTGCGCTATGACAGTGTGCACGGACGCTTTCCTGCAACGGTGACAACGACGGAAACAACGATTGATGTTGGCCGCGGACCTATTCGTGTCACGGCCATCCGCAATCCAGCCGATCTGCCTTGGTCAGATGTGGATATCGTTCTGGAATGCACGGGCATCTTCACATCGAAGGAAAAATGTCAGGCCCATTTGGACAACGGTTCAAGCCGCGTGCTCATTTCGGCACCGGGCGCGGACGCAGACAAGACAATCGTTTATGGTGTTAACAACGACCAGCTAACCTCCGATGATATAGTTGTGTCTAACGCCTCGTGCACGACGAACTGCCTCTCGCCAGTGGTCAAAGTCCTGAACGACAGTATCGGTATTAACAAAGGCTTTATGACAACTATCCACAGCTACACTGGCGATCAGCCAACGCTGGATACCATGCACAAGGACCTCTACCGTGCCCGCGCAGCCGCCCTGTCGATGATCCCGACATCAACTGGTGCCGCGAAGGCTGTAGGTTTGGTTCTGCCTGAGCTGAATGGCAAACTCGACGGCGTTGCAATCCGCGTTCCTACTCCAAACGTCTCTGTCGTCGACCTGACGTTCGAAGCCAGCCGTGAAACAAGCGTCGAGGAAGTTAACAGTGCCATTCGCGAGGCCGCTGACGGACCACTTAAAGGAATCCTCGGCTATACAGACGAACCGCTCGTTTCAATCGACATCAACCACGACCCACATTCGTCCATTTTTCACATGGATCAAACCAAAGTTATGGAAGGCACCATGGTACGTATTCTGACATGGTATGACAACGAATGGGGCTTCTCCAACCGGATGAGCGATACAGCCGTCGCAATGGCAAAACTCATCTAAATTCGGTTGCAAAACCTGAAATGAAAGAGCCCCGTCAACGCGGGGCTTTTTTTTGCCGTTAGATTTGATCCTAGCGCCCCCCTAAAAAAAACGCCCGCACAAGGCGGGCGCTAAGTTATTGAGGCAGGTTTCATACAGGCAAGAAACCTATCGAGCAGTAAGTCCTTTATACGCAACGATTTGCCGCTGGCCAAGCTAAAAGTTTGTAATGCGGAACTGTGGCGAATAGGCTTCAAAACGAGAGCACAAAAGGCAGCAGAAGGATTGTCTCCAAAATGGGTACGAACTATTTCGCATTAGCAGGCATCGTCGCAATAGTTTTCGCAGGCGCTGCAAAGGCCGAACCGAAACACGCCATAGCTATGTATGGCGACCCTGCCCTTCCACCTGATTTTGTGTCTCAGCCCCACGTAAACCCCAACGCTCCCAAAGGCGGAGCCATCGTACAGGGCGAGGTTGGCGGATTTGATTCGCTCAATCCACACATCAGAAAAGGCCGCACGCCTTGGCAGTTACGCTTTTTGGCGTATGAGAGCCTTATGGGTCGCAGTTACGCGGAACCATTCACACTTTACGGACTTTTGGCCGAATCGATTGAAACTGCCGAGGACCGTTCGTGGGTTGAATTCACTCTAAACCCAGCCGCCCGATTCTCTGATGGCTCACCCGTAACCGTCGAAGACGTGCTATGGTCTTTTGAAACCCTCGGCACCATCGGGCATCCTCGCTATGCAAGTACTTGGGCAAAAGTCGAGAGCTCTGAGGCGCTCGATGATCGAACTGTCCGCTTCACCTTCAACACTCGCGACGATGAACTGCCCTTGATCATGGGACTGCGTCCGATCCTTAAGAAGGCGCAATGGGATGGCAAAGACTTCGCTGAAAGTGGGCTCGACGATATTCCGATTTCAAGCGCGCCTTATGTCATTACTGACTTTGAGCCTGGTCGGTTTGTCCTTCTCGAGCGCAACCCGGACTACTGGGGCTCTGGCCTGCCATTCCGACGCGGAACAAACAACCTTGACCAGATCCGTATGGAGTTTTTTGCGGACGGAACCGCAATGTTCGAAGCGTTCAAAGGCGGCATCCTCAACACCATGCGCGAAACTAACGTTCAGAAATGGGACACCCAATATGACTTCCCGGCCGTACAGTCCGGCGACGTTGTGAAATCCATCATTCCGCACCAGCGCCCGACCGGAATAAAGGGCCTCGCCTTCAATACGCGCCGCCCTCAGTTTCAAGACTGGCGTGTGCGCGAGGCTCTCATCACAGCGTTTAATTTCGAGTTCATAAACACCACGATCAATGGTGAAGCCCAACCGCGGATTTCTTCACCCTTCGGCAACTCGGTCTTCGCCATGGCACCAGGTGAAGCTACCGGCAAAGTCCGCGAGCTTTTGGAGACCCACGCAGATGCGCTCCTGCCCGGTGCAATCGAAGGCTACGCATTGCCCATCGGCGACGGCACAGAGCGCAACCGAGCGAACATCCGAAAAGCTCTTGCCATCATGGAGGAGGCTGGCTGGACACTTCAAGACGGCACTCTCCAAAACGCCTCTGGCGGGGCTTTCACCTTTGACATCCTGCTGCGTTCCGGCGCTTCAGAACCTCAGCAGATCGTTGATCTCTATGTCTCTGCCCTTAACCGGATCGGCATTAATCCGACGGTCACAACCATCGACAGCGCTGAGTACACCGAACGTGCAAAGGCGTTCGACTTTGACATGACATGGTATCAGCGTGGCGTTCCGTCTTTGTCACCCGGGAATGAACAAACGCTCTATTGGGGTTCAAAGGCGGCCGACGTTGAAGGCAGTCGCAATTGGGCAGGTATCAGAAGTTCTGCCGTGGACGGCATTATTGAAAAAATGCTGGTCTCTGAGACAACCCAAGACTACCAATCGGCCGTTAAGGCGCTCGACCGAGTGTTGATCTCTGGACGCTACGTTATCCCCGTATGGCACCAGCCCATCGCGCGACTTGCCCACGC
>JABDPD010000344.1 GCA_013042895.1 Boseongicola sp.
GAACAGCATCGTCGGATAAGCGGATGACAGCACAAGTTTCAGATCCCCGTCTCGAAGCATCACCCTGGGCGCATCGGTCCCTCCGTCCAGATGCTCGACCATGACTGCGTCGTGCTCGGAACTACCATGCAAGAGCGGAACAAGGCTTTGACCATCAAACGGAGTGCATAAGGTGCCTTCAGGCGCGCCCGAGACATCAACAAGCGTGGGCAGAAGGTCCAAAAGCGAGACCGGAGTAGCAACCCGCCGTTGCGCGATCCCAAGACCGCCAATGATTAGCGGGACATGTATCGCTGGTTCAAAGAGCGTCTTTTTGAACCACATCCCGCGCTCGCCCATCATGTCGCCATGATCGGAGGCAAAAATCACCATAGTGTTCTCGCTGACGCCAGAGTCCGACAACGCGTCCATCAAGCGCCCGAACATCGCGTCGATGTGCGAGATCATTCCATAATACCCGCGTCTTGCGCGGGCTGTGGCGTGCGCATCTATGTCGGTCTTATCCTGCCCGTAGTGACTGTGAAGCATACGCGAATGGGGATCGCGCTGATCCAGTGGGATCGCAGGGACTCGCGGCGCGTCGATCTCCGTGTCTTCATAGAGATCCCAAAAGGCTTGCGTCGTTATGTAGGGATCATGCGGTTGTGTCAGCGACACCGTAAGCATGAACGGTCGGGTATCGGCACTGCGCGCACGTGCATAAACCTCGCGCACGGCGTGGTGGATCACATCTTCGTCGTAGTCAATTTGCATTGTGCGCGCCATTGGCCCTGCATCCAGCACGCTTTCCACCGAAGAAACGCCGGCTCCAAAACGATCCGAAGCATCGCGTTCCTCAGGGGCGGGAGTCCAGGAGAAATCAGACGGATAGATCTCGGTTGTCAGGCGTTCCTCGAACCCGTGAAACTGATCGGGTCCTACAAAGTGCATTTTGCCCGAGATGCAGGTGTAATACCCTCGCGCACGCAGGTAATGCGCAAAGGTCGGCGTCGAGGCCGGAAATTCAGCGCCATTGTCCCACGCACCGATGCGCGAGGCCAGCCGACCCGACATCATAGCAAATCGCGAGGGCGCGCACAGCGGATAAGGACAATAGGCTTTCTCAAAGACCACACCACGCGATGCAAGGCGATCCAGGTTCGGGGTTTTGCAAACGCGACCACCGTAACTAGAAAGCACAGATGCCGTCAGTTGATCGGTCATGAACAAGACAATGTTGGGCATCGAGGGGGCGTCTGTCATCGGCGGATTCTCCAAGTCTCACACGCCTTGTCGACAGAGTGATGGCCATAAGTTAGCCTCGGAAAGGGGAATCAGCAACTTTGCGATACTAGGGGATCGGCATTCAGACTGTAGTAACCAAAGCTGCCAGGCTTCGTCACATGAAGCCATTCATACATGACCCGCTCTTGCGGATCGCGATGAATGAGTCCCGATGCTGAAACGGTCGAATTTACCTGGCACAAAAGCCAGCAGGCCGGAATTCCGCAGGTCTGAAAGCCCATCGCGCGATGTGTTCTGCCTAAGAAACACCACCAAAGACAGAAAGGTGTATTGAACTCAAAACAATATGAAATCCTGGCATAGCGCGGAGCTGTGCGCCCAAAAGACGCCGCGCGATGAGCAGCGTCCTTTTATCCAACACAAAGAGGTAAACATGATCAAATCCACAATAAAAACCGTTGCCGCAGCGGCAATGATGGCTGGCCTGGCCCTTCCGGCATCGGCGGCTGACCCCGGACCGACGATTACGCAAATTCAGGAGCGTGGAAGTCTCTTGTGTACCAGCCACAACGGCAGCTATCTGGGTTTTGCCGAAGTTGATGATGACGGAAAATGGTCGGGATTTGATATCGAGATGTGCAAGGCACTTGCCACTGCCATCCTCGGCAATCCCGAAGCTCTGCAGCTTATTCCGGTAAGCTGGGCTCAGCGCTTCCCTGCCCTCCAGTCCGGCGACATCGACGTCATCATCAAGGTGACCGGCTGGACAATGAGCCGCGACACCGAGCTTGGACTCCAGTATTCGCGCCCGTATTTCATTGGACCAACCAACATTCTGGTCCGCAGCGATCTTGGCGCGACGAGCCCCGAGGATCTTGAAGGTGGCGTGTTCTGCATCAACGCCGGAACATCCATCGAACGGATCGTGGCCGACTACATGGGGGCGCGTGGGATCACTTACGAAGCGCTCAACTTCGAGAAGGCCGAAGAGCTTCGCGCAGCCCTCTACGCCGGTCGCTGCGACGCGCTTGCCGGGTTCGGTCCGTTTCTGGCCGCAACGCGCTTCAACGC
>JABDPD010000349.1 GCA_013042895.1 Boseongicola sp.
CGCTTTGACGTCCGCAGTAAGTGCGCCGGCCAAGGCGGTATCGATCTCGCCGACGCCAGTTCTGACATTGGTCCCTGAGGCGGTGGCGTCGATTTCGAAAGTTGAAAGGTCAGCGATCAAAACTCCGGAGGCATCCAATTCAAGAGATCCGGACAGGTCTCGGGCCGCCAATTCTGAAAAAATCGAAAGATCGACCAAGGTGGCGCTGACTTTGCCACTGATCTGGGGGGTTGGACCTGTTGGATCGTTTACTGATCCTTTTGCAGTCAGTGCGGCGGCGGGCCCGTTGGATTTTAGGTCAAATTCCCATGTGTCGGCATCGCGTCCGATCGTTGTTTCGAAGCTAAGTGGGCCATTTGGGGCACCATCCAGAACGCTAGCCAGATCGGTGATCCGACCGGAGATATCCATCGAACCGGTTGTGGAAGAGATCGTTCCGTCGGCAAGAAGAGTTGCGGCGGGTCCGTTGATGGAAGACTGGCGAAAGGTGATGACCTGATCTGCCAATGCAACATCGACAAGTAGCGCAAGTTCACCCGTGAGGATCGCGTCGGCCTGTGGTTGCCCGATCGCAAGGTCGGTGGCTGATCCGTCAAGATTGAGCGTTGCGCGGCTGAGGTCGGAGACAACCTCGGTCGTGAATACAGTATCAACTGAACCGGAGAGCGGGCGGCCTGCCAGATCAGTGAAATAGGCGAGATTGTCCACTACAAGGCGTCCGTTCGCGGCTACGACAGGTGTGCCGAAGATATCCACGGCAGTGCCGGTTGCCGTGAGGATAGTGCGTTCAAAGCTGCTATCGAGAGACCACATCCAGCGGCCTAATGTTTCGTTTGCGCTCGCGGTGACACGCAAAGGTCCCGTGACTTCTTGGAGTATCAAAGCCGCGTCCGCGAGGCTTGCGTCCAGCTCAATCTCGGATGCGCCGGTTCTAAGGGCAGCGCGACCCGTAATCTCTGCGTTTGGCGAGGTGAGACGCTTGATGGTGAGAAATGTTCCGTTTGTGTTGCGGCGCGCGTTTATTGCGAGATCGACTTCGCCGTCGAGGATCCCGTCGGCTTGCGGTTGACTAACAATCAGGTCTCGGGTCAGCCCTTCGGCGGAAACATCAAAAAACCCGGCGAGAGGTTCGATCTGGAACTTTGTTGCAAGTTCCGCCGCTCCGCCGAGGGTTCGGTTGGCAATTCCAGAGAACGCTGACAAGCGTGTGGCCTGAACTGCTGCCTGACCAGCGACTTTGGGGCCATTGGAGGAAAACTCGACATTTGCACTGCCTGTGAGACCGTAGCTTTCGCCTTCGATTGTGAGGTCAGTGAGTTGGAGCGGCTCACCGCTCGTCCAGTCAATCTTGAGTTGTCCCGTCACCTCCTCACCAAGCGCCTGTTCCGCGTCTGGGTTTCCGAGATCGAGCGTGATTGCGGCGAACTGGAGGTTGGCGCCAACCGCTTGGGGTGCGACGGCGTTGATACGCCCATCGCCTTCCAAAATGATGGATTGAGCAGAGAAGCCGGGGCGACTTAGGCCCACGATTTCGAAAGCTCCGGTCCAAAGATCATCTTCAGAAGCATCAAATGTCACATCGAGGTCTACACGATCAACGCGTGTTTCCGGTCCCGAAAGTGGCAGGAGGACTGAGGTACCACTTGCGCTTATGATCTCGCCCTCAACGGCGATTTCGCGCGGGAAGCCCCCCGGGGCAAGCGAGACGCGGCCTTCCAGTGATAGGCTGTCGGCGGAAATGGACAGGTCACTTATGTCCGTGCTGCCGTCCTTGAAGGTTGTGATGTTTGCAATGAGGGACGTATTCGGACCAAAAAACGGTTGGTATGCGGCGTCGAACAATGGCGCGATGTCGCCGCTGACGTCGGCCTCTATTGTTCGGGTCGCGTTGGCGTCATCTTCGGGTGTTGTTGTGCTGATGCGTCCTGTCAGACGGTCTTGGCCGTCCGTCGCAAGCTGTATATCGGCGGAATAGTCTGAGAGCGGGGCCTCGCCTTGGATCGAGAACGCGAGTGGCGGCTGGCCGGGCAGGCCGATCAGATTGGCGACAATGCCATCTGCTGCTTCGGCCAGAGACAGATCGAGCGCGAGGACTTCCGTCGCGTTGCTATAGCTGGTGTCCAGCGCAAGTTGGCCATCACCATTCAGCCGTTTCACGCCAAGTCGCGCCGAACCTTCACCGTCTTCAAGGCGAAAGGCACCTTCCAGCGAAGCGATTGTTTCAACGCCAAATACAGGCGCGCCGATTTCAACGCTTTGGGCGCTTACGTCTTCGATTGAAACTGACACAGGAAGTTCAGGAAGCTGGAACCCGGATGCTTCAGGTGAAGGCGCCGCCACTTCTCCGGGCTCTGGTAGGCG
>JABDPD010000358.1 GCA_013042895.1 Boseongicola sp.
ACAATACCAAGCGACCACACAGTGCCCTGGGTTACCGCCCACCGGCTCCGGAAACCATCGTTCCGATGGAACTCAGGCCGATCATGCACTAACATTCAAACTGGACCACATAGGTGGGGCTGATCAAAGCGAACTTCCGGATGCGGTGACCGTTTCAGCAATGCTCTACGATGTGGCCACCGGAATCGTTGAAGAAATCGCGCCGCTGAAATCACTTGAAGATTGGCGTTCTGACGGCAGAACGCCCAGAGTGACCGAAGCAAGCTGAGTCTTTCCGAAGCCCCGTTGCGGCAAACTGGAAAGCGTATCCCGGAGCGCACGATGACCACAGACACATACCTTCTGACAAAGGAAGACATTGAGAGGTTTGAGGGAACACAAAAGACCCACTTCCTGAACTCCAATGCACAGCGAGTGAACAAGTCTCTTGGCGATATCACGGGCCTCACGGGGTTTGGCTGTCACTTGATCGAGGTTGAGCCGGGCCACGAGACCACGGAACACCATCGCCATTACCACGAAGACGAATGTGTATTCGTGCTCTCGGGCAACGCCACCGCCTTTCTTGGCGATGAGGCGCATTCAATTGGGCCCGGCGACTTCATCGGCTACCGAAAGGGGGGCGTTGCCCATTCGATAATGAACACCGGCGAGGAGGTACTGCGATGCATTGTTGTCGGTGAGCGCCTTCCTCACGACGTCGGCGATTATCCGAGACAGGGCAAACGCATCTACAGGAATGCGGGAGTTCCTTGGAATTTGGTCGATTTGGACGACGTGCAGGAGGTGGGTGGCAGCGTCGGAAAGAAATAGCGCCACCGCGGCGCTGCAGAACGAGATCAGCATGGACACGAGGCCACGGCCTTAGTTTGACATAAAGGCCATTATCCGTTGGTCTCGTGAGCCAAAAGCGGACATTGGTTCCCTCCGAGTTGGATGGCTGCTCTGCGGACGGAGCCGCCTTTTGCAGGCGCAGCCAATGCTGACGCAGAAATCCTTCGCACTTGCGGAAAGCCTCTCGCTGCGATGCGGCCCGTGTCGCCAAAGCGGTCCTTGAACCCTGCTGGCGCGTCATCGTTCCGTCGATCTATTGCTGGCGTGTCTTTTTGAACATCGCCCATCGAGTTCACATCGCCGAAACACCGTGTTGCGCATGCCCGATAGACTGCCCTTGGCAGGGAGACCTACCGCAGGCGGACGGCTTGGTATTTCACTCGACGTATGGGTACGGAACTTTCCAGCGATGCGACGCCCGGGATCTTAGTCAAGCGTCCAGTCAGGAAACGTTCGAATTCGTGTAAGTCGCGGACTGCCACTTGTAGCAGGTAGTCGAAGCTTCCGGTCATCAGCCAGCAGTCGACGATTTCGGGGCAATTCGTGACTTCGCGCTCAAAAGATACTAGCCGGTTATCGATCTGCTGATCCAGCCGCACAGAAACGAAGACGCTGAAAGGAAACCCGACCTTGGCCTGGTCGATGCGGGCGCTGTAGCCAGTGACATAGCCGTCGGCCTCAAGCCGTTTGATTCGCCGGGCGCAGGGCGATGGTGACAGGCCGACCCGAGCGCTCAGGTCTTGATGGGTCTGGCGACCGTCCTTTTGGAGCTCGGCAAGAATCCTCTGATCGATATCGTCTAGCTCGTGTTGCATGCGTGCGGGTTTCCGTCGTGATTCATAGATGTTGCGATAGATTCCTCCATATTTTGTATCAATGGCGGTAAAATTCAGCAACTACCGCCGATCGAGTTGGCGTAGTCTGTCGCGGACAAAAGGTCTCATCATGACGACAGAAAACCAGCACTTGAAGACCATCGAACAGCGCATCTTGTGGCTGTCGCATTGGATGATCCACAACGCCAATCACCTCCGTCTCGCGGTGGATGGCATCAAGGTCGGCGGGCATCAGGCCTCGTCGGCCTCGATGGTGTCGATCATGACCGCACTCTATTTCTCGGCGCTTCGGACCGAGGACCGGGTGGCGGTCAAGCCGCATGCCAGCCCGGTTTTCCACGCGATCCAATACCTTATGGGCAATCAGAC
>JABDPD010000365.1 GCA_013042895.1 Boseongicola sp.
TGCTTGAGTTGGAATCCGACAAAGAAGTCACGTACCGAATCGTGGGTGAGGATGAGGCCGACATTAAAAAGGGCCTGATTTCCTTCACGTCCCCAATTGCCCGCGCCCTGATAGGTAAATCGGCCGAAGACGAGATCGTCGTGAAGGCGCCTGGCGGCAACATCGAGTATGAGATTCTCGCCGTCAAGTATATTTGAGCAAGTTTGATCGAGTGCCTGGAAGGCTACAAACGAACCTTTGCAGCGCGGCAGGGTTCGTGAAGCGGGGGGTTCAGGCCGCCGGTAATTGAATCTTCGGCTTATCGGTATTTCGTTTGAACAACGTTGCAGTGTTCCCGACGCGCTGAATCAACTGGCACTCTTGCGCTTCGGTAATCTGCTCCAGTAGGTTGTCGCGTTCATTCCGATCGCCGACACGCACTTTGATTTTGATTAATTCATGAAACGCAAGCGCCGTCTTGATCTCTTTCATGACGTTGTCAGTGAGTCCTTTGTCGCCGAGCATCACCACGGCCTTTTTCTGGTGGGCCAGGCCACGCAGATATTTCTTTTGCGATTCCGTCAATTGCATAACTTTACTGTAGTCTTGGTGAGCGGACGCGGAGTCTAGCACCAGTTGGCGAGCGTTGGCACAAGTATTTAATCCCGGAGAACATGGCATTGGGAAGAAAAGGCAGTAGTGGCCGATGGCTGCAAGAGCATCACAAAGACGAGTATGTGCTACAGGCGCAGCGCGAGGGGTATCGGAGCCGGGCGGTCTACAAATTGCTCGAACTGCACGAGCGCGACCGGCTGATTCAGCGCGGTCAGCGCATCCTTGACCTTGGTGCGGCCCCGGGGGGGTGGTGCCAGGTGGCGGCAAAGCTGGCCGGCCCGGAGGCCGAGATAGTCGCCGTGGATATCCTGGAAATGCAGCCAATTGAAGGGGTTACATTCATTCAGGGGGATTTTCGCGAAGATCAGGTGCTGCAGAAAATTCTGTCTTCACTGAGCGGTCATGCGGACCTTGTATTGTCCGATATGGCCCCCAATATCAGTGGCATACGTTCAGTCGACCAGACCCGGAGCATGTATCTTGCGGAGCTGGCGCTGGACTGCGCGGCGCAGGTTCTGGCGCCGGGCGGCTCGTTTGTCACCAAGCTCTTTCACGGCGAAGGCTTTGATTTGTATGTTAAAAATGCTCGATCCATGTTCCAGCACGTCAAGGTCAAAAAGCCGAAGGCGTCTCGACCTCGCAGCCGCGAGACTTACATGGTGGCGAGAGGCTATGAGGTGTAGTAGTGTTTATGGCTCAGACGCGTTCTTGCAGCGCGTCATCTGGCCCGCACCCTGGTCTCCGTGTCTTGGGTTGTCACGTCGGTCGGGGTCGCGGGACAGATTCACCAGGCAGGTATCACAAACTGCCGGGACGGCGCAGCACACTAACTCTGACTCTTTTCTCACACTTTAATTATCAGGAGTAAACCCTTGAGCGATCTGGGTAAGAACTTATTACTATGGATCATCATCGCACTGGTGCTGATCACTGTGTTCGATAACTTTGGTCCGAAAATGACGCCGGCCAATACGTTCGATTACTCCGAGTTTCGCGAACAGCTTAATCGCGGTTCGATTGACAAAGTCGTGTTCGAAGATGAGAACAAGATTTCGGGTCAGCTCAAGAACGGCCAGAGTTTTTCAACGCTAAGCGTCGAACGCGACTATCAGGCGCTGATTAAAGAGATGGACGACAACGGCGTGTCGTATGCACGCGCCGAATCAAAAGATCGCAGTCTGCTGCTGATTCTGTTCATTGAGTTTGCGCCCATCCTTCTTCTGATCTTTGTGTGGATCTACTTCATGCGTCAGATGCAGGGCGGCGGTGGCGGAGGGATACGTACCTTCGGCAAGAGCCGTGCCCGATTGCTTGGCGAAGATCAGGTCAACGTAAACTTCACTGATGTCGCGGGTGTGGAAGAGGCCAAGGAAGAAGTCGGTGAGATTGTTGACTTCCTGCGTGATCCAACCAAGTTTCAGCGACTGGGTGGCAAGATTCCCCGCGGCGTGTTGATGGTCGGTCCTCCGGGTACCGGTAAAACGTTGCTGGCCCGTGCGATTGCAGGGGAAGCCAAGGTGCCGTTCTTTACGATCTCCGGTTCTGACTTTGTCGAAATGTTTGTCGGTGTGGGTGCGTCCCGCGTGCGGGACATGTTTGAGCAGGCCAAGAAACACTCGCCCTGCATTATCTTTATCGACGAGATCGACGCCGTGGGCCGTCATCGCGGCGCCGGCGCCGGTTTGAGCGGTGGCCACGACGAACGGGAACAAACGCTGAACCAGCTCCTCGTTGAGATGGACGGATTTGAAGACAATGAAGGCGTGATCGTGATTGCTGCCACCAACCGGGCTGACGTGCTCGAC
>JABDPD010000371.1 GCA_013042895.1 Boseongicola sp.
CGCCTGAAGCCCCTTCTTTAGGCCCACAAGCTCATCGCCAAACGCGTCGGCATAGCTCGGCAGATCAAAATTACGTCTAAGTATCAGCCGTTTATCCAGCGGCATCTCGACGTTTCCGACAAATCGCACGGGGTATTCTAAAGTGACATTGTCCGTTAATGAATATGAACCTTCGGGCACAAGAATACTGCGTCCAATTGCTGCCTGATTGGCCGAGATGAAGGCTGCCGTATCGTCGACCACGCCGTCGCCTACGGCACCAAAATCTCGGACATCGACCCAATCCATCAACACCCGGTGAAAGACCGAAGTAACATCTTCAATCTCAATGTCATCTATGCGGACGACGCCCCCCGTGGGCCCAGTCAGATCCAAACCGAAATGACCGTAAAGCGCTGGCTCGCCCCAGTGGAGATCAACGCCTACCCGCGGCCCTGTTCCAACAATCGCGGAAATTTCAACAACTTCCCCATAGCTCACCATCGTGACTGAGGGGCCGGATGTCGTCAAACCCGTCACCTCCGCGCCACCGGCTTGGCCGGCCCAGCCTGCAATACGCACGGTGGGAAGAGGTCCTGAAATCGCCTTGACGCGTGCACGAATTCGCAAATAGCAGCCCGGCAGGATTGATGTTTCGCCCGTGTAGCGCAACTGTTGGACCGAAGTCGTTTTGAACAGTTCGAGGCAGGATCCAAAGTCGGTGTCGCCGGGCACAACCGCTGCGGTGCCAATTGTATCGTATGTCGTTGAACCAGGAGTACCGTTCTCGCTAGACCAAACATCCAACCCACCCTGAAAGGCAGGTGGCATTAGGACCAATCCATCGGTGATTGCTTTGTTCATCTTTGCGCCCTTTCAAAAACGACAAAAGCCAGGCCCATTAACTGGGGGCGGACCTCTCGAAACGAGCGGTCAAAGTGACTTTTGTGATTAGACCGGGAAAATCCCGGTGTCGGGCAATCGGTCTACGCGGGCATTGTTAACCTGCGATAAACCAAGCGTACGCTCAGTGTTTTAGGCGCCAACATCTGGCGCGCGCAGAAGCTGAACGCCATTAATCCGCCAGCCGTCAGCTGTTGAAATCATTTGATAATCCAGAATATGGACGGTGCCAGCCGCGTCACGGATCAAAACTTTCTGCCAGAGATTGCCGGCAATCTCGCGAAGCTCGAGGAACCGCAACTCATCAGGACGCCAAACCATCGGGTAGCCATTCTTAACCATTGAGCCAAAGTTTTCAGGGTTTCTGAAAATCGTCTGAATGTTAGGCGATGCAAAGGAAAAAGCTTCTTTGAAGTCATCCATCTGGAAGGCTTCGATCTGGCCTTGAATCGTGCCCTCTATTTCAGGTTCGGGCGGCAGGTTTTCCGCCGCAAAAAGAGAACCCGACCAACCTATCCAGAACACAATTCCAAAGATTATCTGCCGCATCTAGCCCTCGCAACTGTTCTATTTCTAACAGTTATACGCAACAGGAGCGCTACCGGTTTCAAATTACTGCGACAGCAACTCTCCGGCCAGCGCCCGATCCAGCAATGCGATCGTCTCTGGCACACCATATAGTGCGATGAAACCTCCGAAGCGAGGGCCCTGAGAAGCCCCCAAAAGCACCTCGTAGAGCGCCTTGAACCAATCTCTCAATGGATCAAACCCATGCTCTTTTCCGACAGCAAAGACCATGGACTGAAGGGCTTCCGCATCCAAGCCACCTTCCCATTCAGCAAGCCGCCCGCGAAGATCAACCAATGCGGCACGCTCTGTGTCGCTCGGGGCACGAAACTCGCGGGTAGGTGCGACGAAGTCATTGAAGTAGCTCACTGCGAACCCTGCGGCTGCGTCCAAATCCGCGTGTGTTTCAGGCGTCGCTTCGGGCGCATAGCGCTGGATAAAGCCCCACAGCGCATCTTTGTCCTTGGCACCGGACACCGATGCAAGGTTAAGAAGCATAGAGAATGGCACGACCATTGTGGAGGCAGGGACGTTGTGGCCATGAATATGGAACACTGGATTTGCCAATCGCGCTTTGTCATCCTGGTCCACATAGGCTCGCAGCTGCTGGTGATATTCGTCCACTGCCTTTGGGATTACATCGAAATGCAGCCGCTTTGCAGTCTTGGGCTTCAGGTACATAAAATACGACAGGCTTTCGGTTGATGCGTAGGTCAACCATTCGTCAATCGAGATGCCGTTCCCCATCGACTTTGAAATCTTTTGCCCGATCTCATCAAGGAACAGCTCGTAAGTGAACACCTCAGGGGCCTTCCCTCCAAGCACACGGCAAATGTTTGAATAGATTGGCGTATTGGGAGCGTGCTCTTTGCCGTAGGGTTCGAAATCCACGCCCAATGCGGCCCAACGTGCACCGAAATCTGGCTTCCACTGAAACTTCACATTGCCGCCAGTAACCGACAAAGTCGTCTCGGTTCCATCTTCGTCATCGAAGGTGATTGTGCCATCTTTGGCATTCACATCTTTCATCGGAACATACAACACGCGCCCGGTGGTCGGAGAAATCGGCAAGAAAATCGAATAGGTCTGCCGGCGCTCTTCCCGAAGGCTTCTCAGCATCACGGCCATCAGCTCGTCGTATTTCTCGCAAGCCTTCAAAAGCGTCTCGTCAAAACGCCCGGAAGCGTAGAACTCAGCGGCAGAGTAAAACTCATACTCAAACCCAAACGTATCCAAGAAACGCCGCAGCATCGCGTTGTTGTGGTGACCAAAACTCTCAAACTTAGCGAACGGATCTGGAACCCGCGTCAGCGGTTTTTGGAGGTGTTCAGCCAACATTTCCGGGTTTGGCACGTTATCCGGCACTTTGCGCAGACCGTCCATGTCATCGGAAAAGCAAACAAGCTTAGTTGGAATGTCCGACAGGATCTCAAACGCGCGACGTACCATTGTCGTGCGCAGAACCTCTCCAAACGTCCCTATGTGGGGCAGTCCAGAAGGGCCATAACCGGTCTCAAACAGTACGAATCCCTTCTCAGGAGGTGCATTTTCATATCGTTTCAAGATGCGGCGCGCCTCTTCAAAAGGCCAAGCCTTCGAGGTCATTGCTACTTCTTTTAGAGCCGTCATCTCACAATTCCTTCACCCATTCGCTACGAACCCGTGACGCAAGCACCGCTACCTATTGCGAGCCGCCTCAGTCGTCAATAAATTCAACGGGAAATCCTAAAAAGGAATGGCACTTGTCACTGCACCCGAACGACTACTCGCCGGCCGACACTCTGGTCGCCCTAATGATCGCAATTTCGGCATCGGACGAAACAATCCGCACGTCCGAGCTTGTCACGATCGAGCGCATCGTCAATCACCTCCCCGCATTCGCGGATTTCGAGATCGCACGACTCAAAGACATCTCCAACGGCGTTCTGGATCTTTTTGCTGACGAAGACGGTCTCGACATCCTATGGGACGTTGTTCGTACAACCTTGCCCGAACGCCTCTTTGAGACAGCCTACGCAATGGCCTGCGACGTCGCGGTTGCGGATGGCAAGGTCCTTGAGAGCGAATTGCAACTATTGGAAGAGATGCGTCACGAACTGAACATTGACCGTCTAAACGCAGCAGCCATCGAGCGCGGCGCGCGTGCAAGGCACATGACAGTCTAGGCGAACTGATCGGCCCATTCTGCCAGCAGTCGCTTTTGCAAACGCCGCGAACGATTTGCCCATGAGCGAGAACCCGGAGGGCGTTCACGCAACTCGGTCGGAATCGAGTCTCGGCGCTGTTTGTCTGCTGTAAATACTGCAAACACCAGTTTCCGACCGCTTTTGGTATAGATGTACCCCACAAGCGAGCTCACGAAGTTCAGCGTGCCGGTCTTTGCAACAGCCGATACACCCTCCATCGGCTTGCCATCCGAGCGTCCCGGATCTGGAATAGAGAGCGACTTCATCAGTCCCTCGCAACCTTCGCCTTGCCGCAATATTTCAACCATGTCTTGGGCATTGATCTCGGACGCATATCCAAGTCCTGAGTGATCGCGAAAAGTCATTCGCCGGGTCCCAAAGCGCGTTTCGGCCCAGCCTGCCATTCGCGAGCCTGACCCAATCAGGTTAGCAAGTGGCACACCATTCACAAGACTGGCCGACATACCGACCGCTTCGGCGGTAATATTCGTCGAATACCGCATCATACCTGTCAAAACATTCTCCAGAGCATCGCTCGACCCGCGCGCAACTTCTCGCCCAACGGGAGAACTCTCAGAGACCTTTGGGAAAGGAAGTTTCAGCCCCTGAAGCCGGGCAATCGAGCGGAACGCGTCACCCGTATAGAGTGCGGGGAACCGTACCGGCAGCCAACGCGCGCCCTTTTTCTTGCCAAGAGAACCGCGCGCGACGCTCCAATAGTCTACCGCAGACCCCTTGAGGTATTCGTAAACCGGTGCCGGACGATCGACCATCCGCATCCGCGCCACGCGCGTTTCCGGTGAATATCGCAACGCCCGCGCTTGCATAGTAATTTCAATGTCATCGCCTTCCGGGATCCATTCGAAATGCACTCGGTTGAAGTTCAGGTTCAGACCACCATAGGACGGGTTGTAGGCCACCACCTCCGGCTGATCCGCATCGATCCGATCGGAACGCGGAAGCGCGTCTGCCCAGACAAAAAAGTCTCCGGTGATGCGTGCGATACCGGCCTCTGCGACCGCCTTGGCGATATCAGCCAGACCATCGCTGGTCAGTGTCGGATCGCCGCCGCCAACCAACCAGAGAT
>JABDPD010000373.1 GCA_013042895.1 Boseongicola sp.
TGCTTGAACACCTTCGGATCAATGGTCCCGGCACACAGGACACCACCCCACATGGCACCCGGTATTCCCGGTGAAGCGACATCCTGACCAGACAGGTACAGTCCTTTGATCGGCGTTTTCATGCGTAGTGCATCCGACAGCATTCGGTCAGGCGTCACGTCAAGACCATAAAACGCGCCCTTCCTGTGACCGGTTATCGAAACGGTAGACAGCGGGGTTGCGAGTTCCCGAAAAACGACCTGTCTTGCCAAGTCCGGAAAATAGATCTTAAATTGTTCGAATACGCGCTCTTCGACGTCCCGCTTGAATCTTGCGTAGTCCTCGCCGCGTTCTCCTGGGGCGACGTCCGCCCAGCGCGCCGCGGCAGACCAGTCCGTCCAGACCAGTATCTCGCCGGAATGCTTCTGGGTTGGACCGGAGTTATGCGCCGGGTCCTTGAGGGATGCAAAGGAGACGAACATGCCGGGCGGCTGGCCGTTCGGCGGGTCGTCCCAGACCGCATCCATTTCTCCGCTCGGATAGATCCAGTGATTCGCCTTCGTTGCCCCGGCTGCTTCCACATCCCCTTCAAAACCTAGATACATAGAGAAATGACAGATACTCGGCTGGAACGAACGAATCTCGTCGATCCAATCATCCTCGCCGAGTTCTGTTGCCAAGAGCCGGTCGACCGTCTCGCGCGCGCCGATTGTTGAAACCACGACATCAGCGTGGATCTCCTCACCGGTTACGGTGCGCACACCTACGATACGAGCATCATCAAAGAGGAGGCTCGCCACTTGCACGCCGGCCCATGCGTCGCCACCGGATGCCCGAATGACGGGCAGCATTTGTTCGGCGATAACCGAGGACCCACCAACGGGATACCACCCGCCCCTTTCGAGATAGGAATAGGACACGAGGGCGTGGACAGCAAAGCTCGCTATGCTCGGCCGTCCACCATGATCACCCCATTGGGCAAAGAAAACCGCCTGTAGCTCGGGATTGTCTGTAATCTCCGCCACCACCTCGGCTGTCGTCCGACCAACCCAACGTTTCAGCTCGCTACTCTTCCACCAAGCGAGAAGAGTGCCGAACGGCTGCGGCACCGCCCGCGACTGCAAGACAGACATGGCAGCTTCCCGACCTCTGTGGACCGCGTCGAACCAGGCATCAATGGCCTTACCCTCACCCGGAAACCGCTCCTTCAAGTCGAGAACCTGTGCCTCGGACGGCCGTGACAGCAACAACGGTTCGGCGTCGCCAATGTGGAGAACATCATAAATTGTCCCCATTGGCGCAAGCTCGATCGGTGTGTCGCAAAGCCAGTCGAGCAACTTGCGTTCGGGTTCTCCGGGCGCAACACCGCTAAGATAATGAAGGCCGACATCCCAGCTGAAGCCGTCCCGCGAAAAGCTGTGCGTCAGCCCGCCGAGCGTCCGGTATTGCTCGAGCACCAGGACCTTGTGCCCGGTCCGTGACAGCGCGGCAGCCGCTGAAAGACCACCCATGCCGGAGCCAATAACGATAGCGTCCCATCGGTCTTGTGATCGTTCATGTTTGCTATCTTTCATCAAACGCCACCAATCGTCTAAATATTCAAGTGCGCATTATCCGGCGCTGTACCGCGCCGAAAGAACTCAAAGAGGCAATGATCATCCCCGTTGGCAATCGTCCTGAATCGGCGAAATTCACAATTTACGTCTTTCTCGATCGCAGAAAACCCTGCGACGTCATGGTCACATCCGAATCGGCCGAGTTCCGGTACGTTCAGTTCGTTGAACAACTCAACGTTGGCACATGTGGCTATTTCAATTGTCAGTTTGTCGGGTTCGTTCTTGTAGCTTTCCATTAGCCACGTGCCATCTTCGGTAGTCCTTTCAAAAAGGGCGATGTTCATCTTTTTGAAATTCTCGAAAACGTCTCCGTCACACGTTTTCAGTTCACGCACCTGATATAGCAGTGGCATAGAAGTTAGGGCCAATTTGTAGATCACCTCGAATTTCAGGAATTCATAAGCTTCTTTTCTTCCCAATCGTTTGGCCAAAGCCAAATATATTCCCGATAGAGCAAATAGCTCTTTCTCAATGATCTTGCTGATTTCCGCTGCTCGCCGTCTCGTTTCGGGAAAGTCCCTTCTCAATCCTCGCTGGACGGAATAAGCATCCAGAAATACGCCGAGCATCCCCCAGATTCCAAACTTCTTCCGTAGCGCTTTCAACGTGATCTTGAACTGGGCTTTCACCGCTTCTTTCGGCATCTCAAGAGATGCGCCGTACATCTCGAGATCCTCAACTCGCTTACCGATAGTCATGCCAATTCTCCACTCTGATCTGGCTCCGGCAGCCCGGCGATCTTGGGGTCCTTCGTCGCGTCGCAGAAGGCGTGGCGGAGGAAGCGAGGACGCGTAGCTTTGCGTCCCTGACTTTGATCAGGTTTGCCTTTGTCACGGAACATATGATCCTCCCGCAAGGCGCCTTGTCAATTCGGAGAAGTACTTAAAAAGGCCCGAGTAAACGGGGTCGAACCGAAGTTTTCCTCGAGGTCTTGGTGTCCGGCTGACGAATGCGCGGCTCGAGCTACGCC
>JABDPD010000383.1 GCA_013042895.1 Boseongicola sp.
GGCTTAAAGCCTCCGTTCTCTGCGGTTTGCACCAATGTCGGCTTCACGGCCAAAGCCGTTGCTGCGAATTAAAAAGATAAGCTGCAATTTAGAATGCTCGGGTAGCCATCCCGACTTTTTTGCTCATTCGCGAACGCTCCGTAACCTTCCATTATGTTCCTCGTGATGGCGTCCATTGCGGCACCCGCTTTGCCATGTTTCGTAACCGGGAGACGGCCCTGCGAAAATGAGCCATGGCGTAAATCGAATCTGTATTGTCAGCGGCGGCGTCGATCGGCGTAGACTTGTGGCATTTCGATGGGGTCAATTTTGGCACGGACACCAGATGTCAATGACTCCACGCCTGCCTCGGCGGTCAACGTCGCGTAATATCCATCCCAAGCGTCGGCCGCATTCGGGTCGGGCGTCTCTTTCTGAATGCTCTCCAGCCAGGCTTTGTTTTGCGCCCGATAAGCACCTGCAAACCGTGGTCGCCAGTCTTCTTCAAATCGTTCCCAGGACTGGAGTCCCAAATTGTACTTTGCATATACAGGGCTCCCGAGATCGATCGAACCCTTTTCACCCACCAACTCACCGCGGACATCGTAGCCATAAGCGGCATTGTTATTGACCTCGATGGTCACCAGCTGACCCTGTGCGCCTTCAATCACCATAACCACAGGCGCGACGGGTCCGTCAGTTTCACCCTGGAACGCCGAGATTGACCGAAAATCACTTCCAAGAACATAGCGCGCGATGTCAAACTCATGCGGTGCCGAGTTGGAAATGGCCATTTGGCCGGTAAACCACTCTGGAGCCTCCACGTTTCGGTGGAAGTTATGCATCATGACAGCTCGACCAAGCTTGCCCACATCGAGTGCCGCTTTCATTTCAATGTAGGCCGCATCAAACCGGCGCATGAAACCGGTCTGGATTAGCTGTGCGCCTAGACCGACTTCCGCTTCAATCACTCTAAGGCACTCTTCCGAAGATGGAGCCAAAGGCTTTTCACAAAGTACGGATTTGCCGGCCTTGATCGCCGCGATCGTAAGGTCAGCGTGGGTTTCGTCAGGGCTGGCAATCAAAACAGCGTCGACATCGCCTCGGGCAAGCATTGCCATAGGATCTATCATGATGTCGTAAGCGCCGTTTGCTTCACCAACAGCGCGAGCCCGCTCTTCTGTTGCATCGCATACAACGCGGAGTTCTGCGGCGGGCAAATCCTGAGCAATGATACGAGCGTGATCCGCACCCATGATGCCTGCACCTATGACACCTACCCGAACGCTCATTTCGGCTTCAGCTTTTCTGCCGGCCCCGGGGCTTGGCCGTCATAGCCGCCCCAGACCGATTGATCGTAATGAATTACCGAGCCAGTCATCATACCCGCATCGTCAGACGCCAGAAAAAGCACTGCGCGCGCCACCTCTTGTGGCTCAAGCAAGCGACCAAAAGGCAGTTCGGCATTGGCCTTTGCCTCCCAATCTGGGTCGCCAGATTCTTCCAACTGCAATTGACGCTCATGATCTGAGGCCATCCATCCGATGTCGAGTTGATTGACATGAATACGATTCCGCATCAGCGCGTAACCGGCGCTTCTTGTCAGAGTGGAAAGAGCCGCCTTCGAAGCGCAATACGGCGCGATGAAGGGCTGACCCGCGCGCGAAGAGGTAGAACCGATGTTTACGATCCGACCGCCCCTACCTTCCCGGTCCATGACCTTTATAGCGTCCTGCATGAGAAAGAATGGTGCCCTGGTGTTGACGGCAAACATGTCATCAAAAAGTTTGGGCGACGTATTTAGCAAGTTCCCACGATCCGTTAGACCCGCCGCATTAACTAGAATGTCGACTTGTCCGAAATTGGCGTCTGCAGCTGGTATGATTGCCTGAACATCTTCAATTCTCGCCAGGTCAGATGGGATCATCTGGACCGGAACCCCTGTATCAGCCGTGATAGCTTCCGCGACTTTTTGGCCTTTGCTTACGGCTCTTCCAACGATTGATATTCCAGCCGCACCTGCGCTCGCAAATGCTCGTGCAACAGCAGCACCCAGTCCCTGGGTCCCACCGGTAATGACGGCAAACTTTCCATCAATACGGTTCATGTCAAAACCTCCTCGTTTACAGCCGTTTCCCTCGCCCGGAAGTGCCGGGGCCCGGGCCGGCCCGATCTCTCAGGTTTGGTCTGATCTGATTGGTAATGGATAGCCGACATATGGTCCATCCGGACGATCTCTCCGGGGGCAGTTGGCGGACTTCCAAGTGCAATGCTAGTCCGCTTGGCGTGCACATGTCTTCTCTATTGTTCGCTAATGGCTTAAGTACTGGAAGACCTGTCGGTTGGGCAGTTCATCTGGCACGTACACGTGACTAGCCAATCCCTCCCAACGTAAGCTGATTTTGCCCGAAAGTCGGACCCTTAGCCACCAGTTCGTTGCCAAAGATTTCGCGCAATCGCAAAAGACTGCTTAGGGCTCGAAACAGACGTCCGCTACATCGTGTGTAAACGACCGCACCGCGGGACAAAGCTTCCGTTCATGGCCACGTTTTGAGTATCTGCTTCGTGTAAGGCGGCGTTAATCAATAC
>JABDPD010000398.1 GCA_013042895.1 Boseongicola sp.
ATCCTACATCGAGCGGCTGCAGAAAGTTCAGTCACATGAAGAACTGATTGATCAGGTTGTCGCTTTGCGTGACACGTTTGATGTTGAACATGTCGTCTATCATTCGGTCAATTCTACTGGAGAGCAATACGCCGCACTGACCTACTCACCCGACTGGGTGCAGCACTATCTCAATGAAGACTACGCCCGAATAGATCCGGTGGTACAGGCCTGTTATCAAAGGTTTCATCCAATCGACTGGAAGCGACTGGACTGGACAAACAAAAACGTCCGCAAGTTCCATGGCGAAGCTTTAGACAGCGGTATTGGCAATCAGGGGTTTTCCGTCCCGATACGCGGCCCGTCCGGGCAATTTGCTCTCTTTACCGTCTCCGGAAATTCAACCGATGAGCAATGGGCGTCCTACACCGAAGAACACGTTCGTGACCTCATCCTTGTCTCGCATTTCGTAAATCAAAAGGCACTTGAGATTGAGCGCGGCACCGACAAGGTCAAAGTCGTTAGTCTCAGTCCGCGAGAGACCGATGCGTTAACCATGCTCGCCATGGGATATAACCGCGCTCAAGCTGCTGACAGCCTTTCCATCTCCGAGCACACATTGCGCGTCTATATTGAAAGTGCGCGCTTCAAGCTCAGTGCCATGAATACAACCCACGCGGTAGCCAGCGCCTTGAGCCAAGGGTTGTTAATAATTTGAAAACCACTCCGCGCGGCTTGAACTGAAGGCGTTAACGAACGCCGCTTAGCACTCTCTCCAGCACATCCACTGGAGGGACAAAATGCTTCGCTACATCTACGCCGACGATCTTCACCGCTTCCCACGCCTTGCCCGATCGATGTTTGTCGACCGTGCGACGCAGTTTCACGACCGCCTCGGCTGGGACGTCGCATTGCGCGATGACGGGACCGAGCGCGACGAGTATGACGACGCAAATCCGCTCTACCTCATTTGGGAAGACGCAAGCGGTCGTCACGGCGGCTCTATGCGTTTCTTGCCCACGACAGGCGACACTATGGTGAACGATCACTTCCGTCACCTGACCGATGGCGTCGAGATTAAGAGCCCCTTCATCTGGGAGTGCACCCGTTTTTGCCTCGCTCCTGGAGCGCCAATGCAGGTGTCCGCTGCCCTAATGCTCGGCGGCATGGAGGTTGGCCTGAACAACCACCTGTCCCATTCCGTCGGTGTCTTTGATGCCCGCATGGTACGCATCTACGCACGACTCGGCTGGGGCCCGACGATCCTTGGAACCGCAGGGCAGGGGCGCGATGCCATAAGCGTTGGGCTCTGGGCCTTCGAGCCTGAGCTGCGCCCCCGCCTCCTTGCGCGCGCAGGTGTCACCGATGAGATCAGCCGCCATTGGTACGACCGCAGCTTCGGCGCGCTACGCCCGGCAGCAAAACCTGCGCTATCCGCCTGATCACGCTGGCGCAGACATGGGCAGCCCGCTAGGGTCCGCCCATGTCCGTCCCTCTCGTTCATTTTTCCGAAGATCAAGCCGAAGCCTTCGACCGCATCGCTGATGTTCTGCGCTCCGCTGGCGTCGATATTGAAGAGAGCATGACGACGCCCCGCACCGAGGGCGGAGACAATGCGCTAGCGGTCATCGGCAAGGCGGGCTCTGGTAAAACCATGCTTCTTGCTCGCCTCGCTGAGGCGCTTGCGGAAGCCGGAGTCGACACGATTTCGGGCGACTACGAAGGCCGCCGCCGCAAAGACCGCCGCACCGTCGCTATTCTCGCTCCGACCAACAAGGCTGCCAGCGTCCTACGAACGCGGGGCGTTGCGGCCACCACGATCCACCGCATCCTCTACACACCACTCTATGACCCCGAGTATGAGAAAATTGCCGAATGGCTCGTCGGCAACGCAGACCGACCCGAAGTCGAAGGTCTGACAGACGAAGCTCTCGACCGAGCTTTAGCCTTCTACAAACAGGTCAAATCCGTCCCTGGAGCGCTTGCGACCGCAGGCCTCAAAGGCTCCGATTTCATCCTTGGCTGGAAACGCCGCGAAGACCCGCTCGACATCGGTTTTGTCGATGAGAGCTCCATGCTCGACAAACGCCAGTTCGATGATCTGAAAGAGATCTTCCCCACGCTCGTGCTGTTCGGTGACCCCGCCCAGCTCGCCCCCGTGAACCAATCGGGCTCTATGGTCTTCGACGATCTCCCTGAACCGCGCAAACTCACGCTCAGCCGCATCCACCGCCAGGATCTCGACAACCCTATTCTTGATCTTGCCCATGCGCTCTCAGACGACAGCCTTCGTTTCGAGGCCTTCGAAAGGATGATCGAAGAGGCCGCCAAGACTGATGAGCGCGTCGTCTTGGCCGAGCGCGTCGACGCCGACATGATGGCTCGCTCACCCGTTCTGGTCTGGCGTAACGCCACCCGCATCCGTCTCATTCACGCCTTCCGAGCGGCCTTCGAAGCGCCGCTTGAGGGCCTCCTCCCCGGCGAACCACTAGTCTGCGACGGTATTGAACTGCCTCTGAAACATCGCAAAAAACGCCTCGATCTCGAGGCGCGCGGCCTGATCAAGGGTGCACAAGTCATCTACCTTGGCCCCGGTAAACGCGCGGGTTTCTCGCGTCTTCACGTCATTGGAGCGCCTGAACCTCAAGTGTCTGCCGCGTCCATCGTAAAGATTGAAATCCCCGGCGAAGAAGAGCCACAAATCCCCTTCGCCGCGAATATGGGTGCTGCGTTCCTCCACGGCGCTGCAGTCACCATCCATAAAGCCCAAGGCTCGCAATGGCCCGAGGTGCAAGTGTTCGCGCCCGACCTCTATGCAGCCAGCCGCGCCGGGCGTGTTGAAGCTGGCATCCCTCTTTGGAAGCGTCTCGCCTACGTCGCTATCACCCGCGCCGAAACCCGGCTGCACTGGGTTACACGCTACCGCCTCGCACGCCCGACCGAGCCGTTGACCACAACCGACCTGAACCAACCAGCCGCCCCCTTTGAACTCACCTCTGAGGAGACAACATGACCAAATCCATCCTGATCACCGGAGCCTCCTCCGGCATTGGCCACGCAACAGCGCTTGAATTCCTGAACGCGGGCTGGACCGTCGGTCTCCTCGCGCGCCGCGCCGACCGCCTCGAAGACCTTGCAATCACATACGGCAACGCGGTTCCGCTGCCCGCCGATGTTACAAACGAAGCGGAAATCGACACCGCCTTTGATAGTTTCGTCGCCCAAGCAGGCCGTCTGGACGCAATGTTCAACAACGCCGGCATCTCCGGCCCACAAGCCACGATTGACGAGGTCTCTCTCGACGATTTCCAACAAGTCGTTAACGTAAACCTCACGGGCATGTTCCTCGCCGCCCGCGCAGGTTTCCGACACATGCGAGCCCAATCCCCACAAGGCGGACGCATCATCAACAACGGTTCCATCTCGGCTTATGTCCCGCGCCCGCTGATGGTCTGCTACACCACCACCAAACACGCGATCACTGGTATGACCCGCCAGCTCAGCCTCGACGGCCGCCCCCTCAACATTGCTTGTGGCCAAATCGACATCGGCAATGCAGGTACGCAGATGGTTCAGGAAATGAACGACATCCTCGTCCAGCGTGGTGAAAAGCCCAACCCCGTCATGGACGTCACCGAAGCGGCCCGCGCTGTCCTGCACATGGCCGAGCTTCCGCTTGAAACCAACGTCCAGTTTATGACGATAATGGCAACACAAATGCCCTACATAGGCCGCGGATGACGG
>JABDPD010000410.1 GCA_013042895.1 Boseongicola sp.
TCGTAGGCTGCGCGATATGCAATGCCGCGCATCATTGAGCGCGTAATGTTCAGGTCTTCGAGCTCGCGATCGGTCATCGATTCCAGCTCGTCCAAAGTCTGTCGGTAAGTCCGGTAGCGCTGAATGCGCTTTGTCAGACCGCCTACGATCCCAGCGCGTTCTGCGCGGCGGTGTTTCGTGTTGAATACGTCAATTGCACTCATCTTATTCGTCCTGGTGTTAGCGCTGTCTTGTCGAAGCGCTCGTTGCTTGTGACCCATACTTAGGAGAATGCTGCGACTGCACAATAAACGATCCATCAATGCCGCTATGCAGCATTGTCATAGGTCAGTGCATTGATTTCGGGCTTGCCGATGAGAAAAGCGGCAAAAGGACCCAATGGCCTTGTCTCTGCGGCATATGCGACGCAAGTAGAGCACGAAATCTAGGATTGGGCGAAGATTATGGCGATAACACGTGAAGATATTCTTGACAGACTGCGCGCTGTCTCGCTGCCAAACGGGCGTGACCTGGTGGAAGCCGACCTAATCCGGGCGCTTCAGGTTGATGGTTCGACTGTGAGATTCGTGATTGAAGCTCCGAATGCAGACGTAGCTCGGGCGATGGAGCCCGTCCGGGCAGCGGCAGAAGCATTGGTTCAGGGGTTGCCAGAGGTTGAAACCGCTTCCGTGGTCTTGACGGCGCACGGTCCGGCAGCCCCGCCAGCGAAAGAACCGCCAAGCTTGAAAATCGGCGGTCATCCAAAGCCTCAGCAGGGCGGTCCTGCGAAAGTATCGGGCGTAGATCGCATAATCGCGGTTGGTTCGGGTAAGGGCGGCGTGGGTAAATCGACGGTTTCGTCCAATCTTGCGGTGGCGCTGGCTAAGGAGGGGCGGCGGGTCGGATTGCTGGACGCCGATATTTACGGGCCTTCACAGCCAAAGATGATGGGGATTAACAAACGCCCCGCGTCACCAGACGGTAAAACCATTATTCCGCTGCATTCTCATGGTGTTACGCTGATGTCTATTGGCTTCATGATGGAAGAGGGCAAGGCGGTTGTCTGGCGCGGTCCAATGCTGATGGGTGCGTTACAACAAATGTTGGGGCAGGTTGAGTGGGGTGAGTTGGACGTTTTGATCGTTGATTTGCCTCCCGGAACCGGTGACGTGCAATTGACGCTGTGTCAGAGGACGCAGGTAACAGGGGCGATTGTTGTGTCGACGCCACAAGACGTTGCTCTTTTGGATGCGAGGAAGGCGATAGATATGTTCAATACGCTGAACACGCCGATCCTTGGGCTGATTGAGAACATGACGACCTATGTTTGTCCGCAGTGCGGTCATGAAGCGCATTTGTTCGGTCATGGTGGCGTTGCGAGCGAGGCCGAACGGCTTGGCGTGCCATTTCTTGGCGAGATCCCATTGTCGCTTGATGTGCGTCTTGCAGGTGATGCGGGCCGTCCGGTGGTGCTGGGTGAGGGGCCGGTTTCGGAGGCTTATACAGCACTTGCCAAGCGAATGATTGCAGGCGGAATGGGCTAAAACGGCGACGTCGGTACAACGTCGGTATCACGTCGGTATTACGTCAGTGCGACCGCGCGGTAGGTTAGCAGTCCTTTAAGACGGAGTTCGACAGTGGCAGGCGCCATTTGCGGCCTGCCTTGGGCGAAGTGAGTCGTCTATGGCAAACAGATGGTACTTTATGGGCTGAGCATGGGATAGGGGTGGTTTTTGGCGTTAGATTCTGTGATTCGAGCGATCAAGGAGAACATCTCCTCTGTGTTTCACGGTTTTTGACCCAACTGGAGAAGTTTTTCCCAAAACACAATATATTGTGTTTTTTGATCAAAAAACTAGATATTGATCCTATATATCGTGATTGCGGATTGGAAAGAGCCAGTAAAACAAGGCGATTTCCCGCTTTGGCCCAAAGATTTCTATTGCTTCCCACGATTTCCCATGCCAATTTCCCCTTATTGAATAGAGCGGGACACGTGATACGGGGCGCAAAAGACCCCAAACCCAAAGAATAATAGCAGGTTTCATACAGGCACTCGCTTCTATTCAGGTCGAAGAGTCGGCCAAACGAGATCCGGCGCGCGGGCGAGCAGACATCCCCCCAGGTGGCGCGCGCAGCTGGACTAACCCGGTACCGGGACGAGGGCGGCGGATCGGACTCTGGCAGCAGTCCGATCCGCCGCTTTCAGTTTTAGGGGGCGAAATTAGAAAGGGGCCGCGGGACAGTGGTTCGCAGGTTCAGAGGCGAAGGCCACCACAAGGTGGATACGAAGGGCAGGGTGTCTATCCCGGCCTCGTTCCGCCGTGTGCTTGAAGCAGGCGATCCCGCATGGTCCGAGAACAAAGCGCCCGAGTTGGTCATCGTTTACGGCGACCACCGGCGCAAATACTTGGAATGCTATACCATCGACGCTGCCAACGAGGTGGACGCCAAAATTGACCGCATGACGCGCGGCTCGATAGAGCGTCGGATGCTCGAGAAGCTATTTAATGGTCAATCGTTGTTAACGACTGTCGACGACACAGGGCGGATTGTCCTGCCGTCCAAGCTGCGCCAGAAGATTGATCTGGATAGCGAGGCGTATTTCATCGCGTCGGGTGATACGTTCCAAATCTGGAAGCCCGATACCTACGAAGAAATCGAGGAAGCCAAGACAGAAGCCTGGCTGGATGAGCAGCCGGAAGACTTCGACGTGCTGACGCTTCTTGATTTTGGTGGTGAGGGAGGCTGACCATGGCCGCCGCTGCCAAGGCCCAAAACCGTGACCCGCATATTCCTGTTCTACTTGGCTCGATTTTGGAGGCGTGCGCCCCCATTTCGGGCCATTGGCTTGATGGGACGTTCGGGGCTGGTGGCTATACGCGGGGGCTATTTTCGGCAGGTGCGGATCGTGTAACGGGCGTTGACCGTGATCCTATGGTTTTCGAGATGGCGGCGGATTGGGCTGGCGAATACGGTGATCGTTTTAATCTGGTTGAGGGCAAGTTTTCTGATTTAGATCAGTATGTTGATGATTTGCTCGATGGAGTTGTTCTAGACCTTGGCGTGTCGTCCATGCAGCTTGATCAAGCCGACCGCGGGTTCTCATTCATGGGTGACGGGCCGCTTGATATGCGGATGAGTCAAGCGGGAACGTCGGCAGCGGATATTGTAGCTGAGGCGGACGAAGGGCTGCTGGCGGACATTCTCTATCATTATGGCGAGGAGCGGGCTTCGAGGCGGATTGCCCGTGCCATTGTAGCGGCGCGAGCGGACGCTCCGATCACGACAACGGCTGCGTTGGTTGCGATCGTCGAGCGCTGTCTGCCTCGTCCAAAGCCGGGGCAAAGTCATCCGGCGACGCGGACGTTTCAGGCTCTGCGGATCGCGGTGAATGACGAATTTGGTCAATTGGTCGAAGGGTTGGAGGCGGCCGAGCGGGCACTGAAGCCGGGCGGATGGCTTGCGGTTGTGAGCTTTCATTCGCTGGAGGACCGTGTTGTGAAGCGGTTCTTTCAGGCACGCTCGGGCAGATCGTCTGGTAGTAATCGTTACCAGCCGGAAGCGCAGGTTGAGACGGCGAGATTTCAAGCGCGCAACAAAGCAATTCCCCCGAATGCGGACGAGATTTCGCGCAATCCGCGATCGCGATCGGCGAATTTGCGGGTGGGGCGTCGCACAGACGCTTCGGCGGGTGCAGTGGATCGCTCCAAGCTCGGTTTGCCAAAGCTAAAGATGGGAGAGCATTGAATGCGGTCTGTGTTCTATGTGCTGACGGCGTGCCTTGTTATGGTGCTGGCAGTGTGGGCGTATCGGCAGAATTACGAGACCCAAGCCAGTCTGCGTGAAGTGCGTGAGCTTCGTAGCGAGATCGCCGAACTCCGTGAGCGCGCAAGTGTGCTGCGAGCCGAGTGGGCCTACCTCAATCGACCTGAAAGATTGGCTGATCTGGCCGATATGAACTTTGATCGACTTGGACTTTTGCCACTTCGCCCCGGCCATTTTGGCTATATCGACCAGATTACTTATCCAATTGAGCCTTTGCCGCCGATTATGGTGCCTGTTGAGGTGATGAGCCGCTTGAGGGAAGGCGAATGACCAGAACTCCTCTTCGTCCCCTTGCAAGAATCCTTGCTGCACGCCGCGCGGGCGAGAATCCCGACAGCATTGAACGGGAGAATCTGGCCGAGCGTCATGAGGCTGAGCGCGACACATCACGGGCACGGGCCGAGGGGCGCTTGTTGGTCCTGGGCGTCGTATTTTTGTGCGCGTTTACCATGGTCGGGTTGAAGATGTCGTTGATCGCCGGCTCAGATCCGGTCGAGCCACGAGCTGCGGCGTCAGGTGCCCAGATTGTGGCGGCACGAGCAGATATCACGGATCGAAATGGTCGCATATTGGCGACGAATCTGACGACTCACGCGCTTTATGCACAGCCACCGTTGATGATCGAGCCCGAGCGTGCAGCGCGGGAGCTGGTTAAGATCTTTCCGGATTTGAAGGAAGAGCGCCTTGTACAACAATTCACGGGCGGTCGGAAATTCATCTGGATCAAGCGCCGGATTAGCCCGGAACAGCAGCAGGCCGTTTTTGATATCGGGGATCCGGGCCTCTTGTTTGGTCCGCGCGAAATGCGGCTTTACCCGAACGGACAAGTGGCGGCGCATGTTCTTGGTGGTGCCGGATTTGGACGCGAGGGCGTTTCGTCGGCAGAGGTGATCGGCGTGGCCGGTATTGAGAAAGCTCTGGACGATGAGCTGCGCGACCCGGGTCGCGGAGATGTGCCGCTTGCGTTGTCGCTTGATCTGAC
>JABDPD010000244.1 GCA_013042895.1 Boseongicola sp.
TCGTGGTCGTCTTTGCGGGTCATGCCGATGTCGAGTGATACCGCCTTGCACGCCTCAAAGAGGCGATCCATGTGCTCGTCGAAAAACGCCCATTTGCCGTTATAAAGGCGCATTCCTTCCCACATACCGTCGCCCAACATGAAGCCACTATCGTAGACGGAAACCATTGCTTCGGAACGATGCTTCAGCGCACCGTTCACGTAGATTTGGATGTCCTGATTTCGCATATCCTCTTCAGCATCGTGGGTTGTTTTTCGCTCAGATTGGTCTTGCATTTCGGGTCACCTTCGAGTGCTGGTGTGTCAGACTAGCGAGGTCTGGGGTGCTTGGGTAGAGGCTGGTTTGCACGGGCCGCAGCGGGTGAATATGGTCCCGATCTGCTTGGAGGACAATCTTGCGCGATCTGGATCTTGGATCGTTATAGCGCGCACGATCCTCATCTAAAGCAGCGCGAGAACAGCGCGATTTTTTTTTGGAGTTTTGGTTAGGCCAAATAGTGACCGCTGATTAACGTGGCTTGCTGCCCCAAGCGCCGGTCGAGCGGATCGGACTTTCGTAGGGCATGCGCTGGAGGCCGTCCGCGCTCCGGACCTCTGTTTCAGGGTCCTTTGCATCCGCTTTTTGGCGGAGCGAAGGGAAGCCGCGGCGAATAATCGAGGCGCCCATGAAGCGTAGCGCGACAACGGCTGCGATGAACATCGCGACGCCGCCGAGCAATGAGACCGGGCTGATATCAATACAGGCGCCATCAGCTCCAAAAGTTACTGCTTGGATGATACTCACAGTTTCTGTGCATACAGCGACTTCAAAAAGCATAGACTTGCTCCTTCCTCACTGTTTCTAACGGGCGATTTGGGCAAATCCGTGGCTGAGACCGATTTCCATTTTTATTTTTTTAAAATCATATGTTTGTTGCGTTAAGTGAATGTCGATTATTACACTGATGCATGGTCGCGCAATCGCAAAACAAGGGGGAACATTGCAAACACGAGGGCCGCTGCAAAGATATATGATGCCCCTGGAAAGTAGACGCCTTCGCCATCGACAGCCAACTGAAACAAGATCGTCATAACAAGCGGAGATAGCACCGCAGCAATCGAGGAAAGTGACGCGATGACACCTTGCACGACGCCTTGACGATCTTCGTCCACTTGGTTTGAAGCCATGGCGGTGACCAAGGCCGGCACGAGGTCCGAAAGGGCAGCGAGCACCAGAAATAGTACCAGCGCAGTAATCGTCGAGGTGAAGCCAAATCCGATCATGCCGATCAGGGCCGAAACCATTCCAAACATGAGCGTCCGGAAATCGCCGAACCTCTTGATGAGGATTGGCAGGAGGCCGCCTTGTACCAAGGCTAGCAGCACGCCGTATCCTGCGAGTGACAGGCCAATGTATAAAGATGGCCAGTCGAAGACCTCGCGGGTCCAGAACGCCCAAATTGTCGGGTAGACCATATTGGCAAACTCGAAAATGAGAATACAGATGAGCGGAATCGCCAAGCCCGGCATGCGGAACGCGTCGAGGATTGATTTAAACGGGTTGAGGTCTCGCTTGCCGAAGGGACGTCGCTTTTCTGCTGAGAGGCTCTCTGGTAGGGCGAAGAAGCCGAAAAGCGCGTTGGCCGCGGATAGGGCGGCGGCGATCCAGAAAGGGGCGGAGAGGCTGATTTCGGCAGCTATGCCACCGATCGCGGGGCCAAGAACAAAGCCGATGCCGAATGCGGCCCCGATCAGTCCAAAGTTCGCGGCCTTTTCCTGGTGGGTGGAAATATCGGCGATATATGCTGTTGCGGTGACGTAAGTTGCACCCGCGAGACCTGCAAGCGTGCGGCCCAGAAGAAGCAGCCAAAAACTGTCCGCAAGAGCCATGATGACGTAGTCAATCGCAAGCATAACGAGAGCCGCGATCAGGACTGGCCTTCGACCAATGGCGTCGGAGATGCTGCCGACAATTGGGCCGCAGAGGAACAAAGCTCCGGCATAGGCCGCCATAAGTAGGCCACCCCAGAACGCGCCCTGTCCGGTGTTGCCCGCGCCAACCCGATCCATGAGATCAGGCATAATGGGGAATACGATGCCAATACCGATGGCGTCGATCATCAGCGTGAAGAGGATGAAAGTTATAGCGCGGCTTTTGAACATGAGGTGCTATCGAACGACGCATCTCGCAAAGCAAGCCAAAAGACGCGTCGGGTGGGAAGTTGGGATCGGGTTTTGGGGTCTAGCCCGGAGCGAATTCGCGGCGAAGGGCGCGCGCGCGGGCAAGAACAGAGGCGGCGTCGTCTGTTTCCATGCGAGTCAGTAAAGCGTCGGTATCTGGGGAGGTGCCCCAAAGACTGCAAAGTGCATCCATCGACCACGTCCGCAAGAATGGCCGTTTGGCCTCTAACAAGGGTGTGAGCCAGGATATGAGATCAGGCAGAAGTTCTGGCGGGACGGACAAATGGCGCAAACTCTGGCAGATGTGGAGCTGCGCTTGCCATGTCACAATGTCGGTGAGTGACGAAAGCAAGCGGTGGACCTCTTGTACGGCCAATGTCTCGCCTGCTTTCAATTCAGAGCCTAGGATCCAGGTCGCGCCGTCGGCGATAGAGCCCTGCGGGTCGGAAGCGAGCGTGACGAGGTCAGGCAGGAAGGTCTTTCGGCCCCGTTGCAAAGTGGCGATCTCTGAGAGGATCGTTGGGCTCTTGCCGTCGTATTCCTCCAAGGAATTGCGAAGATCAGTAAGAGAGCTCATGACATCAAAGCTGGTGCGCCTGTGACGCACGGTTATTTGGAAGCGCTTCAATTGAGCCGAGTTCAGTGTATGTGTCCTCGGCGAGAGTGACCATGTCCGCTCCGATCGTTGCACGAAACTCGGGCGTAAATATTCGCAAGGATCCAGCGGCCCCGATAGACAGTGTTGATCCGAAACCTGTCTTTCCGAGCGGTGCTGCAACCGAGCACATGCCACGCTCCATCTCTTCGACGCATTCGGCATAGCCCCGTGTGCGGATTTTGTTGAGTTCTGTATGGAGGTCTGCAAGGCGCGTGAGAGTGAAGTCTGTATAGGCCTTTAACTGGCCTTCTAGGTTTCTGGGAATCTCGAGGTCTGGGTTGAAGGCGAGTACAGCCTTTGAGCAAGAGCAGGCATGAAGTGGGCGCTTTCCGAGACCGGGATGAAGGAAGGACACTCCCGTTCTCGGCATTTCGACATGGATGATCTCGACGGCAGGGCCGCGCAAGCGCGAAAGGAAAAAAGCAACGCCCTTCGCATTTGCGGCCTTCCTGAGGATTGGCGAGACAATGTTAATAAGGGCCGCATCGGATTGGTCGGACTGCACGATCCGCCTTAGTCGCGTACCAACTGCAAAGTGGCCTTTCGAGACAGGCTCGATCAGTCCGACGCCCACGAGGTCGCTTACCAATCGGTAGGCTGAAGGCTTGGGCAAGTCTGAATGCGCGACAATGTCAGCAACTGTGACTTCGCCCTTTTGGCCGATAATTTCCAGGATCATAGTCAGCCGCTCAAGGTGCATTTTATAC
>JABDPD010000417.1 GCA_013042895.1 Boseongicola sp.
TCGTAACTGAGCGCAATCTGCAGTGGCTTCTTCAGCGGAGCCTTGGCCGCCTTCGCCATCGCAACAAGAGCCAGAGCATCAAACCCTTTCATGTCGCAGGTGCCACGCCCAAAGAGCTTGCCGTCCCTTTCGGTCACCACCCAAGGATCGGTGATCCATGCCTGTCCATCAACTGGCACCACATCCGTGTGCCCCGACAGAACCACCCCCCCCGGCGCGTCCGGGCCGACATGTGCATAAACGGCGGCCTTCTGGCCGTCCTCGTTCAGCATCCGATGTGATGAGACACCGCTATCAGACAGGAAATTTTGCACCCAATCTGCCAGATCAAGATTGCTATCGCGGCTTACTGTTGGAAATGAAACAAGTTTTTCAAGAACTTCGCGAGAGGTCAGTGTCATGCGTTCTTCAGTACAAAGTGACCGGGCGAAACCTCGTCATAGACCGAGGGTCCGGGATCATGGTCGACAGGAAAGATAGGCGAGGGGATCGGTTTGAAGTTCAGATCCCGCTCAGATTTGCGCCGTCTCGGATCGGCCACCGGCACTGCCTTCAGCAACGATTGGGTATACTCATGGCGCGGATCCTCGAAGATTGCACCCCGAGGCCCCAACTCAACGATGCGCCCAAGGTACATCACGCCGACCGTGTGGCTGACGCGTTCTACAACGGCCATGTCGTGACTGATGAACAGGATCGAAATCCCAAGTTCAGCCTGCAATTCCATGATCAGGTTCAATACCTGCGCCTGAACCGAGACGTCCAAAGCTGAAACGGCCTCATCAGCAATGATAAGCTTCGGATTGAGCGCCAAAGCCCGTGCAATCGCGATGCGTTGCCTCTGACCGCCCGACAGTTCGTGTGGGTAACGGCTGAGAAAGCTCCGGGGCAGTTCCACACGGTCAAAAAGCTGCGCGACCTTCTCGCGCTGCTCCTCCGGTGTTCCGATCTCGTAGTTCAATAGTGGCTCGGCCACTTGATCAGACAATTTCATCTGCGGGTTTAGTGAAGCAAACGGGTCCTGAAACACCATCTGCATATCGCGCCGCGCTGCACGGAGCTGGCTCTGATCGTAGTCCATGACGTTCTTGCCATCGAGCCAGACCTCACCCGACAAGGGTTCTACAAGTCGCAAAACGGACCGCCCACAAGACGATTTTCCACAGCCGGACTCGCCAACCAAACTCAGCGTCTCGCCCGACTTCACCTGGAACGAGACGTCCTCAACCGCGTGTACATTCGCGATCGTACGCCGGAAAAAACCCCCTTTCACCGGAAACCGGGTGGTCAGGTTTTTGACATCAAGCAAGACCTTGTCCGACTTCGGCAGGATCGGCCCGTCAACCTTCGTGGGTGCATTCATAAGTCGCATCGGCTCGGGCGCAGGTTTGCCTGCCATCTCGCCGAGTTTGGGCACGGCTGCGAGCAGTGACTGCGTGTAAGGATGCGTCGGGTTTTCGAAAATCTCCTCGACGGTGCCTTCCTCGACCTTGTTGCCACGGAACATGACCACAACACGGTCCGCCATCTGGGCGACGACCGCCATGTCATGCGTGATGAAGATCACCGCCGTTCCGGTCTCGCGCTTTAACCGGTCGATCAGCGCCAAGATCTCGGCCTGGATAGTCACATCGAGCGCCGTCGTAGGCTCGTCCGCAATCAACAGACGCGGTTCGCAAGCCAGTGCCATCGCGATCACAACACGCTGGCGCATTCCGCCTGATAGCTCATGCGGATATTGGTTCAGCCGTCTCTCAGGTTCGGGGATCCGAACCTGCCGCAACAGCTCCAGCGCCCTCTCGGTGGCGGCCTCTTTCGACATGCCTTTGTGGACACGTAAACCCTCCGTAAGCTGACGACCGACCGTGAACACAGGGTTCAGCGAAGTCATCGGCTCTTGAAAAATCATGCCGATCTCATTGCCACGAATCGAGCGCATTAGCAGATCGTCTGCTTGAGCCACATCAAGCGTGCCGCCCTTTTCAGCACCGCGGTCAAACAATAGCTGACCGCCCGAGATATCACCGCCGCCAAATTCTACCAAACGCATCAGCGAAAGTGACGACACCGACTTTCCCGAGCCGCTTTCGCCCACAATGCATACCGTCTCACCGGCGCTGACCTCAAAACTGATGTCTTCCACACCGACAACTGGACCATCCTTCGTTTGAAACTCAACGCGGAGGTTCTTAAACTGAGCAAGTGGGGTATCAAGCATATGACGTCCTGGCAGTTTGACCCTGCAACGCTATGCCGAGCTTCGTTTGAGTGTCAAACCAATCTCCTGTCCAAAAGGTTAGGAATTCGGAGATCGAACGGAATTTTATTCAATGACTTCGCGGCAATACTTGCATTTCAGCAAGATTCGCCCTTCACTCAGATTGTCCGCGCTGCCGTTGGACGTCAGATAACAAGCCGGAGTGTGGTTATAACCACTTTAACCAGCAGATATCCAAGAATTACTCCGGGTCCCCGGAGCATGGCTGCGCGCAATCACATAACAACGGGAGTGTACCTTATGAAACTCACTACAGCCCTCTTCGGGGCAGTGGCGACCTGCGCCATGGCGTCGACAGCGTTCGCTGACGGCCATGTTGGCGAACGTGGCCGAGACGGCAACGTCAGCCTGATCTACTGGCAGGCGCCCTCTATTTTGAACCCGTATCTGTCTGGCGGTACCAAGGACATTGAGGCCGCGAGCCTCGTGCTTGAACCGCTTGTCCGCTACGACAACGAAGGCAACATGGTGCCTTGGTTGGTCGACGAGATTCCAACAGTCTCTAATGGTGGGGTGGCAGAGGACCTGCAGTCCATCACATGGAAAATCACACCCGGCCTTTTGTGGTCAGATGGCACCCCGTTCACGTCCGCAGACGTTCGTTTCACTTGGGAGTACTGCACCGCAGACGGTGGCGGATGCGCTCAGGGCGAGAAGTTTACAGATGTTGTAGACGTTGAAACGCCCGACCCACTGACGGCCATCGTAAGGTATGGTGTGCCAAAGCCTTTCCCATATCGTCCGTTTGTGAGCCATGAATCGCCTGTGATTCAGGCGGCTCAGTTCGCGGATTGCTTGGGGCCGAAGGCACCTGAATGCACCGACGCTAACTTCAATCCAGTCGGCACAGGACCGTATGTCGTAACGGACTTCCGTCCTAATGACGTTGTGTCCTATGTGGCCAACGAAAACTACCGCGACCCTGGCAAACCTGCTTTCGCCACGGCCACTCTGAAAGGTGGCGGAGACGCAGCCGCTGCCGGCCGCTCGGTTCTCGAGACAGGCGAGTTTGATTACGCTTGGAACCTCCAGCTCGCACCTGATGTGCTTGCGAACATGGAAGCTGCTGGCAAAGGCACAGTTGTGGCATCGTTCGGCACTTTGGTCGAACGGATCATGGTGAACCTCACAGATCCAGACCCGGCGCTTGGCGATCGTCGCGCGACCGTAGATCATCCGCATCCGTTCCTCAGCGACATCAACGTTCGTAAGGCGCTTTCCATGGCCATCGACCGCGAGTTGTTGGTCGAGATCGGCTACGGACAGGCGGGTCGCCCGACTTGCAACGTTCTCCCGGCACCTGCGATCTATGCGTCGACAGCGAATGACTCCTGTCTCACGCAAGATATCGCTGGCGCAAACGCGCTTCTCGACAGCGCCGGCTGGGTCGACAGCAACGGAAATGGCATCCGCGACAAGGATGGCGTTGAGATCTCGATCCTCTATCAAACCTCGACAAACGCTGTGCGTCAGGACTTCCAGGCTCTGATCAAGCAGTGGTGGAGCGAAATCGGTGTTGAAACAGAGCTTCGCAACATCGACGCCTCTGTCTTCTTCGGCGGTGACCCAGGTTCGCCTGACACCTACCAAAAGCTGTTTGCTGATGTCGAAATGTATGCCAACAACTTCTCTGGCTCCGATCCTGAGGCATACATGGCTAATTGGTTGTCCACTGACATTCCACGTCCGGAAACGCAGTGGCAGGGCAATAATATGCCGCGCTTCCAGTCGGCTGAGTACGACGCGATGGTTGCTGAGATGGCCCAGACGGGTGACCTCGGTAAACGCGCTGAATTGGCCAAGGCGATGAATGACATGCTTATGCAGGAATATGTCATGATCCCGCTTGTGCACCGTGGCCGTGTGTCTGCCCATAACAACACCTTGGGCGGTGTTCTTCTGAACACCTGGGACGCCGAGCTGTGGAACGCCGCAGACTGGTACCGCGCAGACTAAGCGTGACAGCGTCGCCCCGGTCAGTTTACCGGGGCGACGTACTCAGATGGGCGCAGACCACTTATGCTGACATTTACATTCCGCCGACTCCTGTTGTCGGTTCCCACGCTGTTCTTCATCGCGTTGGTGATTTTCCTTCTTTTGGAACTTGCTCCGGGTGACCCCATGGCGCAGGTCCCGCTGACCGTGCCACCAGAGGTGAAACAAGCCATGCGTGAAGCGCTGGGCCTTGGCGAGCCCATGCACATCCGTTTCGGCAAATGGCTCTATCAATTCTTCTGGGTCGAACCCATGGCGCTGCTCGACGGAGTACTTGGCACCACCATCGCAGAAGGCCAGCAACGCGTTATTTCATGGCAAACACGCTCGCCCGTTATGGACATCGTGGCCCAGCGTATCCCGCAAACTCTTTGGGTTGTCGGCATGTCCTACGTCGTCGGTGTCGCCATCGCACTGCCCATCGGCATCTACTCCGCCTATCGCCAATACTCGGTCTTCGATCAGGTCGGCACATTCGTCTCGATGGTCGGCTATTCGGTTCCCCCTTTCTTCTCAGGTGTGCTCGTCATCGTGATTTTCGCCGTAAACCTCGGCTGGTTCCCTTCGATTTATGACACTACGCACCAGGTCGTGGACTGGGAGACGTTCAAGGTTCAACTCCGACAAATGGTCATGCCGGTCATGGTTCTGGCTCTTCAAACCACAGCTCAGATCAGTCGCTTCATGCGCGCATCGATGCTCGACAACCTCAATCAGGACTTCGTCCGCACTGCCCGTGCCAAAGGTCTGTCAGAATGGTCTGTCGTAATGGTCCACGTACTCAGAAACTCTCTCATCCCCGTTGTCACCGTCATCGCTCTGGGCGTACCGGCCATATTCGGCGGCGCGATCATCACTGAGCAGGTCTTCAAAGTGAATGGAATCGGTCAGCTTCTGATCACTGCCATCCAAGCCAATGATCTGCCGATGGTTCAAACCCTGACCTTCATATTCGCGGTTCTGATTGTCCTCTTTAACCTAATAGCAGATGTCCTCTACGGCATCCTTGACCCGAGGATCCGCTATGACTGATACACAAGTGCCAAACACAGACACTCAGGATCTCTCCAAGCCGCCGCGTAGCCAGTGGCTCGATGTCTGGGACCAGTTCAAACACCATAAGGGCGCGATGATCGGGGGTGGGGTCTTCCTCTTTATCCTTCTGGCCGTGTTCATCGGTCCTTGGTGCTGGACCATCGACCCCACCTTCATCGATATCCGTGCGCGCAATCAGGGACCGAGCTGGGCGCATCCCTTCGGCACTGACCAATTGGGTCGCGACACACTGGCGCGAATGCTGGCCGGAGGTCAGGTATCCATGGCTGTCGGCGCAACGGCCATGCTGCTCGCACTGTTTCTCGGCACGCTTGTCGGTGTCACGGCGGGATACTTCAAACGCCTCGACAACATCCTGATGCGCCTCACCGACCTGTTCCTTGCTCTGCCATTGCTGCCGCTTCTTTTGGTCATGGTGATGCTGTTCCGGCA
>JABDPD010000419.1 GCA_013042895.1 Boseongicola sp.
GTCGTAGGCTTACGCCCTTAGACCGGTGGCTTTGCGTCCCAACCTTTCGATTGGTTTGCCCTTTTCAGTCCCTACTCAACGCCGCTTTCGTAGCGGCACAAATCGACAGTACCACTATAAAAAACAAAAACAACCTGTTTCGAAATGGCGACGGAGCTTATGTCACAGCGTTATGAAAAATGGTTTTGTGGTCGCGGCATTGGGCCACTTCTACAAGGTCGCAGCGGCACCAATAATCCCACCGTCTACGGGGATAACAACACCGGTCACATAGCTTGACGCTTTCGACGACAGATAGATTGCGGCACCCGCCATATCGCCAGGCTCGCCGATGCGTCTCAGCGGCACGCTTCTCTTGATCTGCTCACCCATTGTGTCGAGCGTGTGCTTCATCATTTTGCTTGGGAATGGTCCAGGCGCAATCGCGTTTACCGTGATGTTTCTTCCCGCCAGGTGTGAAGCCAACGTGCGCGTGAGATGATGCACGGCCGCTTTGCTGGGACCGTACGAAAACGTGGGCAGTCGGTTGACACCGAGACCATCGATCGAGCCGACCATTATGATGCGCCCCGGGTCTTCCGCGCTCGCCGCTTTTTCAAGTAACGGCAGCAACGCCTGCGTCAAAAAGAACGGTGACTTGACATTGATGTCCATGACCTTGTCCCAGGCTGCCTCGGGAAACTCCGCGATTTCAGCGCCCCAGGTTGCACCCGCGTTGTTCACCAGGATGTCGAGGTGCTTTTCCCGATTCTTGATCTCGCCCACCAACGCGGAAATGCCGTTCATTGTTGAAAGATCGGCGGGGATCGACACACACTTGCCCTGCTCCGAGAGCCGCGCCGCGGTTGCGTCACAAGCCTGTCCTTTGCGCGCCGAAATATAGGTCTTGACACCGTTGGCAACGAAGCCCTCGGCGATCATTTCACCAATGCCGCGTGAGCCGCCGGTGACGAGGGCCACTTTACCGCTGATATCGAATAGTCTGTTCATTGGCTGTCATTATCGCGGCCAGAGGCCGCTCCTACAATAACAAGATCCTATCTGTCGGAGCGCGCCTTGCGTGCGGGTCTCTTGACGGCTTTTTAACATAGCACCAGGAGAACTGTGACGTGGTTCACAGTTTGCGATTTACGCTGTCGAAATGCTTTACAAACGCTATAACTAATCTTTTTATCCAATTGTTTTTATTCATTTTTTTCTTGTGGCATGACTCTTGCTTTATTGACGGTAGACGAATGTAAATTGGTATGTGGAGTCTGATCATGAATAAGACAATCCGAAAACTTGCCGCTCTCGCGGCGCTGGCATTGCCGGTATCAGCGATGGCCGACCCCGTGATAGTCGTGCTTCCGGATGGCAACAGCCCGGCTACGGTTGGCGGCTACACAATGACGGCATTTAACACGTCAGACTTGCAAACAACCTGCAAAGGCACGGGTGCGGTTCAATTCCGCGATAACAAAGATGTCGGTCCACTGAGAGGCGTCACATCCGTTAAATCGCCCATCAACGGTGATATCGAGTTTCATAACCAGGGTGGCAATTCCCCGCTTTGCGTGGGCGTTGATGACCCTGGTAATGCCACGTGGTGGGAACACGCCGATCATGGCACCGTATTCACGACGACCAGAAATTGGATCGAGCTTGTGATGCCCGCCGATACCCGCGCTTTTTCACTCTTTGTCGGCGGTGTTAGCGGTATTGGCTGGATTGAAGCGATCGTCGATGGTGTATCGGTCCGACAGGATTTTGGTGGCAACTCAGGGATTGCCTTTGGCGCCGGTCACACACCGGGATTCGGTGTCTACTCGACGGACAAGTGCTCATCGATATCCAAGATAATTATTGAACCGCATTGGGAATGGGGCCCCGGCCACTTCGCCATCAACCAGGATCCTTGCTCGCACGAGGTTCCCGAGCCTGCGCCGATGCTGTTGCTGATGACCGGACTGTTTGGTCTGGCGCTGTCGCGCAGGTTTAACAAAACGGTCAGCTCAACGAGCTAAGACGCCAACGACGCGTTCAAACAGAAGCCCCGCGATCCGAATCGCGGGGCTTTTTTTTAATCCCTGACGGGCAAGCCACTCGGCAAGGACTTCGGTACGTCGCCCCGCCTGTCCAGCATGGACGGGTCCGTGAGCGCC
>JABDPD010000438.1 GCA_013042895.1 Boseongicola sp.
CATTGTGAACGCACGGTCCGTTCGTTGCCGATTTCGCCAGTTCTCAGAACGGTTGCACCGACGTGAAACCGACGTCACACCGACGCGATACCGACGTAGCGATTTCAGGCGGTTTCGGCGTTAAGAAACAGTGATTTTGGGATGCAACACCCTGCGAGCGGTGGCACGTAATCCACCCATTCGCGTTAGCCGATAAAGTTTTGTGTCAGCCAGAATCGTCCGCAGTATTGCGCTTTCGGATCAAACGCGACAGCCGTTGTTGTTTGCCGAACGCGCTTGTCGAGGATGTTCTTGCGGTGTCCCGGCGAGTTCATCCAAAGCGTCACAACATGCCGCGCAAGGCTTGCATAGGAATGCGCTGGAAGCGGTTGCCCGTCATTCGTCCGAAACTGACAAGCGTTTGAATCTACGATCTTAAAACGGCGATTGTCGATCTGATAGCGATGCACCATCCCGATGTTTTCCGACCCGGTCCGAATCCGCACACCTGCCTTCTTCACTCTTTGGGACAACGTCGCTGCACCGGCTACGGTGCTCTTGTGCGTGAGCTGCTGAGTGCGCGCCATCCACTTGGAATGCTTCTCCGCTTCACGAGAAAGACTGGCACTGGCGTCACGAACGCTGCTTAAACCAGCCCGACACCGATGGAAGTTAACCTCCACCCGGATTGCTTCGTCCAGCATGGATTGATTAATCCGAGTCTGTGGAACCACCGTCTTTGCAGCCTTCGCAGATACACTCCGCGAACACGCCTCGGACGCCGTAGCCATCGTGCAACACAGGGCTACTCCAGCAAGAATGGCAGCAATCTTTGATCTCATCAGCAGGTCCTCGTCCCTGCCCCCGCGGACACACTCTTAGTGAAATGAGGCCAAAGCGAGGCGTCCAATCGACGCTCATTTGGAATTTGTTCAGGAAGTCGCAGGTTTCGGCAGGGATCCGCCGGAAGCGTCTCTAAAGCGCGCGACGCAATGCATCCATTGTTCGTACCAACTCTGCGGTTATACCAGGCTCGGAAAGAGCGTGCCCCGCTCTTGGAACAAAAGACAGCCTAGACCGAGGCCAAGCCTCATGAAGCCGATGTGCCGACAACGGTGGACAGATCATATCGTAGCGTCCCTGCACAATGGTCCCCGGAACATTCACCAGAGAATCAAGGTTGTCTTCAATCCAACCGTCATGCTCGAGAAAGCCCCCATTGGTGAAATAATGGTTCTCAAGTCGTGCAAATGCCCGCGCATATTCAGCGGGGCTGTCGCCCCCTGGACCGTCGTTTGAGATGGAAGCAAGCGTGTTTTCCCAACTCGCCCATGCCCGCGCGAACCTGGTCTCCATAGCCAAATCGCCTGAAAACAAGCGACGATTGTAGGCAGTGATATAATCATCGCTTTCGTCATCAGGAATAATCTCGGTAAACCGTGACCAGACATCCGGCCAGAACGCACCGGCTCCGCCACCGTAAAACCAGTCTAGCTCGCGCTGGGTCATCAGAAAGACGCCACGCAGAACCAAATGGGCAACACGAATGGGCTGCGTGATCGCGTAGACGAGACCAAGCGTCGCGCCCCAACTGCCTCCGAAGACGACCCATCGGTCAATCTCCAGTTTCTCGCGGATATGTTCGATATCCCGCACCAGATCCCACGTCGTGTTGTTGGTCACGCTCGCATGAGGTCGAGACCGGCCACAGCCACGTTGATCGAAAAGGATAATGCGGTAGTAGTTCGGGTCAAAATAGCGCCGCATCGCAGGACTACAGCCTCCACCCGGACCGCCATGAAGAACCACCACGGGCATACCGTGCGGATTTCCGCATTGCTCGACATAAACGCGATGGCCATCGCCAACATCCATCATCCGCTGATCGAACGGGTCGATCGGCGGGTAGAGAAACTGTGACGCACTTTTTTTGTCTGCAACTCGGTCCATGTCAGTCCTATATAATGCGAAATCCTGTCAATCTACGTCAGGAGCCACAGAAATTTTGAAAGGCCAACCGGATATGGCGAATACAAACACGATAGACGCCTCGGAAATCGAGAAGTTTCAGGCAATGGCCGCCGAATGGTGGGACCCGAACGGCAAGTTCAAGCCACTTCATATGCTTAATCCTTGCCGGCTGGATTACATTACGTCACAGATCGCGGCGGAGTTCGGTCGCGACCTGAAATCGCCAGCGCCATTCGAAGGGCTCCGAATTCTCGACATTGGTTGCGGCGGAGGGCTGTTGTCTGAGCCCATGGCTCGCTTGGGTGCATCGGTCGTTGGCGCCGATGCAGCAGAGCGGAACATTCCAGTCGCGAGAGTACACGCTGAACAGCAAGGATTAGACATCGATTACCGCCACACCTCCGCGGAGGCATTGGTCGAGAATGGTGAAACATTTGATGCGGTTCTGAACATGGAAGTGGTTGAGCATGTCTCCGACCCGCTGGCATTTCTAACAGCCTGCCACGACCTCCTTAGACCCGGCGGACTGATGACCTGTTCAACAATCAACAGGAACCCAAAGAGCTATGCGATGGCAATTGTCGGAGCAGAACACATCATGCGCTGGCTTCCAAAAGGTACGCATGAATGGTCAAAGTTCATCACGCCAGACGAATTGTACGGGATGCTTGAGCAGGCGGGTTTGGATCCCGTCGACCGCAAGGGGTTTGTCTTCAATCCGGTAAAATGGTCCTGGCGTCTCAGTGATCGCGACCTGAGCGTTAACTACGTTACCGCTTCTGTTCGTCCGTCGTAGTCGGTAAATCGAACCTCTTACGGATTTCCCGCAGGATCGGAAGAGCCTGACGAACATTTTCCATCCCGGCCGCCTCGACCGCGTCATTGAGAATCGGGGCAATTGCTGCAAGCGCCGCATCGCGAGCATTTTTGCCGGCCGGGCTGATCGCAACAAACTTACGTCGAGCGTCATCCCAGTCAGGGCGAATATGCACGTAACCGGCAACCTCCAATCGACTAATCGTGTTGGTCATCGCGCCTCTGGTCACATGAAATGAACGCGCAAGCTGCGCGGGTGTTCGTTCGGTGCCTGTCCTAGACAGATGATTGAGCACCGAGAAATGACTCAACTCCATGCCCTTTGGAAGCGCTTTCGCAAGACGTCCTCGGGCCAACTGGTCGGCCATAAAGAGCTCGCTGAAAAGCGCGATTGCCAGAGAGTCTCCTTTGTCTTTGATGTCGCTCATGTCACCGATCTATAGGGCCTGTCATGTGTCAGGCTTGGAAGCCTCGCGCGGACATCATCGACTGACGAAGGGTCGAGATCAACCATTGTGACCCCGGGCAAATCGCCGCCATCAGCCAAAACGCGACCCCATGGGTCGATAGCGAGCGAACGGCCATACGTCTTGCGCGCTCGCCCAATCGATGCTTGATGCGTGCCACATTGGGCGGGAGCAAGGACGTAACTACCAGTTTCGATGGCACGAGCACGCAAAAGCGTTTCCCAATGCGCGATTCCGGTTTCTGGTGAGAACGCTGACGGAACGGTCAAGATCTTCGCACCGGCCTTCGCGAGATCTCGAAAAAGGTGCGGGAACCTCAGATCGTAGCAGATCGTCATGCCCAACCCGACACCGTCAATGTTCGCAAGCATCGCAGTGTTCCCTGGACGGTATCCATCGCTTTCGCGATAGGTTTCGGACTCGCTGATGGAAACGTCGAACATATGGATTTTGTCGTATCGCGCTTTGATCCTGCCTGTCGGGTCGAGAAGAAAGGACCGATTAATGAACCGTCCGTCGGACGCCTCATCCTTTAGAGCGAGAGAGCCAATCAGTAAGTAGATGCCGTGTTTCTCGGCGGTCTGCTGAAGACCCGCGAGAGTTATATCGTCGCCCTCGCGCTGCAAAACATTCGATTGGTGGCTGCGAGACATCGACACGCAGTTGGTAACTTCAGGTGTCAAAACGAAGTCTGCACCTTTTGAGACCGCCTTTTCGATCAGCGAATTGGTATTGGGCAAGTTGGCCTCGGGGTCATCCGAAGCCGATAGCTGGATTAATCCGACGCGCAATGCCTCAGGCCGCTAGGAGCGGATCAAGCTTTCCTGATCTCTCCAGCGCATAAAGCTCATCACATCCGCCTACGTGAATGTCTCCAACAAAAATCTGCGGAACGGTGTGCTTTCCATGGGCGCGGCTCAACATTTCCTGTCGACGACTTGGATCGCGTGCGACATCAATTTCAGAAAACGAAATGCCCTTAGAAGTCAGTAAGCGCTTGGCTGCATGACAAAAACCGCAGAACGGCGAGATGTAAATTTCAACGTTTTTCAAAGTCGTGCCTCCTTCAGGCTTGACCTTCATTTAGGGTGTCTTGCTCACTCTTGCCAGCACCAGAACAGAAATCTGTGTTGCCCCCGCCGCAGAGCAAGCGTGCGCAGATGCAGAGAGGGTCGCGCCGGAAGTCATTACGTCGTCAACGATGCATACCTTTTTGCCACTTAGGCGTGTGCCTTCGGGGTTTGTCGCGACAATCATACTTGATACATTTTGAAACCTATCGTCGAGACCCATGCCATCCTGCGGTGGCGTTCTCGCAAGCCTTTTCAGTGCACCATAGGCGCATTCAAGCTCGGCCAGCTTCCCTATTGCTTTCGCTAGTTCAGCCGCCTGATTGTAGCGCCGCTTCAACAACCGACTCCAGTGCAGCGGCACTGGCACCAGAACTGTATCTTGGGTGAGAATGTCGGCACCGGCTCGCGCCATCCAACGGCCCGCAATTGGCAATAGATCAGTGCGATCACCGTGCTTAATCCCGAGGATCACGCGGCGGCCGGCATCACGATAGGCAAGCGCCGCACGTCCCTTCGACCACGGGCGCGATAATTCAATACAGTCGTCGCAATGGTCGGCATTACCATCACTTTCGCCAATAAGCGGCGCACCGCACAGATCGCAGGAAAATCCAGTCTGAAACGGCATGTCTCGCCAACAAGCGCCGCAAAGCGATCCTTGACCATCGACAAAATCTGAACAAAGGACACATTGATCCGGATAGACCAAGGCCAGTGCTTTCTGCAAAAACGCCATTGAACCTTACCTTGAAGTTGAACATGACAGAGACGCCACGCCTGACAGATAGAAGAGCGCTTGAGTTGCATCGCGCGCGTGCGGCAAAGCGCCCGCAGTTGTTCCTTTTGGATGAAGCCGCAGCCGATATCGAAGAAAGGCTGGCAGAGGTTAAGAAGTCGTTTAGCAAACCAGCCATTATTGGAGGTTTGCGCGCACCTTTTCAGAAATTCTTGCCCCATGCCTTCAGCACTAAGGATGATGAAGCCCTTAAGCTAGAGCGTGATACCCATGATTTGGTGATCCATGCGATGGCTTTGCATTGGGCAGATGACCCAATTGGACAGCTTGTTCAGTCTCGCTTGGCGATGAAACCTGACGGCTTATTCATAGCTGCGTTTTTCGGCGGTCAGACATTACATGAACTGCGCACAGTGCTGGCCGAGGCTGAAACCCGGATCAAGGGTGGTTTGTCGCCCCGCGTTCTGCCAATGGGCGACCTTCGAGATCTTGGCGGGCTTCTCCAACGCGCAGGGTTTGCTCTTCCTGTTGCCGATAGCCGCTCAATTACAGTGCGTTACAAAAGCCTTCAAGATCTCACGAGGGACCTTCGGGGAATGGGGGAAACCAATGCTCTGGCAACGCGTCACCGCTCGTTCCCTAGCAAGGTCCTGTTTTCGGAAGCTGCGCGCCTTTATCAAAAACATTACTCCGACAACGAAGGCTATCTGCTTGCAACCTTTGAGTTGGTCTTTTTGACCGGCTGGGCCCCCCATGAAAGTCAGCCGAAACCGCTCCGCCCAGGCTCAGCAACGCAGAGACTCTCGGATGCTCTGGGAACAGAAGAGCGACCATCGGGTGACCAGGTTGCACCACCTGGAAGTTGACGTCGGCATGATTCCGGTTATCTGGCCTTTCAGGGCAGACAATGACCTGAGGACAGCTTAAAATGTTTGATGAAAAACCAATGCAGGATTCCGTTTTGGCGAAAGATGCCCCACAAACAGGCGAGTCACATTTGCCAGCGGATCACCCTCCGGTAGCGAAAGAAAAAGTAGGTGTTCTTGTCGCGAATCTCGGCACACCTGATGGCTATGATTATTGGTCGATGCGCCGCTATCTGAACGAGTTTCTCTCGGATCGGCGGGTCATTGATTACAGTCCCTGGATTTGGCAGCCGCTTCTTCAGGCGGTGATCCTTACGAAGCGACCTTTCTCAAGTGGCGCCGCGTACAAGTCGATCTGGAATGAAGAACAGGGCGAAAGCCCCCTTATGACAATCACCAAAGCACAGACGATGAAAATCCGCGATGCAATGGTCGAGCGATTTGGCGACGATGTCATCGTTGATTTCTGTATGCGCTATGGCAATCCATCAACGCAGTCAAAAGTCCGCATGATGGCGGAGCGGGGCTGCCGCAAGATCCTGTTTTTCCCACTTTATCCGCAATACGCAGGCGCGACGACTGCGACGGCAAACGATCAGTTTTTTCGCTCTCTCATGGCAGAGAAGTGGCAACCACCAGTGCGCACAGTGCCCGCTTATTTCGATCGCCCTTCGTATATCGACGCTTTGGCGAAGTCAGTTGAGCGCGCCTACGGCGTAATGGAGACTAAGCCGGACATTTTGGTTTGCTCCTATCACGGGGTCCCGCAGCGGTATTTGATGGAGGGCGATCCGTATCACTGCCAATGCCAGAAAACCACGCGTCTACTTCGTGAGCGGCTGGGTTGGGATAAATCAGAGATCGTCACGACTTTCCAAAGTCGGTTCGGACCGGAGGAATGGCTTCAGCCCTACACCGTGGAGGAGGTCGCGCGCCTAGCGAACGGCGGCAAGAAACGGATCGCTGTGATTGCACCGGCCTTTTCCGCAGACTGCATCGAAACATTGGAAGAAATTAACGAGGAAATCCGCGAGAGCTTTGAAGAAGCGGGCGGCGAACACTTCACGTATATTCCTTGCCTCAACGACGATGACGCCCATATCGACGCCCTCTGCGAAACGATTACTGACAATCTGAAAGGCTGGATCGAATAGCGGTTACTTGGTGAGTTTTCCGCTAGGCATCACTTTGGGATCAACGACGGTTACGACGCTTGTTCCGTTTGGAGCGAA
>JABDPD010000449.1 GCA_013042895.1 Boseongicola sp.
TCAAAGCCCTGGGCTTCGGCGAAGTCGTAGATGTCGTCGATGACGGGTCCGAACTCGTCAACGGCAGAGATGGAATAGGCTTGGCGCGCGGCGGCTGGGCGGCCCGAGCGGCCAACCATGGCTTTGATTTCTTGACCGGGGTCGGTGTTCCGGGCAACGAGGTAGAACTCCATTTCTGGCGCAACAATGGGCTCCCAGCCGCGCGCGCGATAAAGCTCGACCACGCGTTTAAGCACGTTGCGAGGCGCAAAGGGGACGGGATCACCTGCTTTGGTGAAGGCGTCGTGGATGACTTGGAGGGTCCAATCACCAGTCCATGGGGCGGCGGTGGCGGTGGACATATCGGGAGTGAGAACCATGTCGGGCTCGGTGAAGCCTTCTTCGCCCGCGGCCTCGCCCCAGCCGCCGGTGATGGTTTGGAAGAAAATTGAGTTGGGCAGATAGAACTGTTTTTGCGTGGCGAACTTCGAGGCAGGCATGGCCTTGCCACGCGCGATGCCGGAGAGGTCTGAGATAATGCACTCGACCTCATCCAGACGCTTGCCTTTGACGTACTCAACCGCGGGGGCGGGAAGTGTTTTCATCCAGTCAGCCATCTTCGGCTCCTTTGAAGAATGCGGCGATACGTTCGGCCATTTGGGCGTTGCTTGTAGGTTTGTCCAAGTTTGCACGGCGCTTGGCGATGTCTTCAGGCGTGAAAGTGCTGGGTGCGCGCAAGTCTAGGAGCATGTCGATGTCGTGTGGCTCAAACTCGGGGTGTGGTTGGACGGACATTGCGCGGCCCTTGTAGGCGAGCGCTGCGTGTTTGCAAAAGTCAGTTGAAGCAATGGTTGTCGCGTCGGGGGGTGGTGTGATGACCTGGTCTTTGTGCCAAGCATTCAGTGCAAGTGTTGTGCCATCGGTGAATTGGTAGTCGACGTTGCCAACGGACCAGCCGCCATCGAATTTCTCAGAGTGACCACCGAGGGCCTGGGCCATGATCTGGTGGCCGAAGCAAATACCGACGAGAGGGACGTCGGCGGCGTAGATATCGCGGATGAAGTCCTCCAAAGGCGCGATGAACGGAAGGTCGTCATAGGTGCCGTGTTTGGAGCCTGAGATTAGCCAGCCATCGGCGTCCGCGACAGAGGAGGGGAACTTCATGTCCACGACGCTCCAGGTTTTGAACGTGAATCCGTGACCATCGAGCATCTCAGCATAGAGCTTGCTGTAGTCGCGCAGCGGCGCGCCGTCGCGCTGTGCGAAATGGCCACTTTGAAGGATGCCGATAAGCATGAAACACCAAGAAATAGGATCGAACGGACCGTAGCTTTGGCTTTGAGCGCTCGCAAGAGGAATTTGATCAAATTATTTTAGGCTGTGATCAAAAAGAAAACGCGCCCCCAGTAGACCGGAGGCGCGCCAGAATTTCTAAGCTATGATTACTCAGCTGGCTTTGGAGCTTTCTTACCTTTGAGTGGTGCCCAGATCCGCTTGTTTGTGAGGTACAAAAGAGCGCTGAAAACCGTAAGGAACAAAACCGCAATGAAGCCAGCTTCTTTTCGAGCGTTTTGTTTTGGTTCCGCGGTCCACATCAGGAAGGCCGCGACGTCTTGTGCCTGCTGTTCGACGGTGGCTTCGGTGCCGTCTTCGTACTCAACATCGTCGCCCCAAAGCGGGGGACCCATTGCGAGGTAGCCGCCGGAATAGGTGTCGTTGCCATAAAGAACGACACCCGCTTCTTCTTTCTCGGAGCCGTTGTAGTGCGTGAGCAGCGACGCGATGTACTCTGCTCCCCCCATGCCGTTGAACAACTGGCTGAGGCCAAGGCCGTAAGGGCCGTGGAAGCCAGCGCGTGCTTTCGCCATCAGTGAAAGGTCAGGTGCGTTCTCGAGGCCGGACGCTGGGAAGTGGTCTGTTGGCAGTGCTGCGCGGAAGTCGTCGATCACAGGGTCGTAGACTTCATAGAACTCGGCATAGGCTCGAACCTGATCATCAGGAAGGTCAGGTCCACCAGAGTCTCCCAACGTGCGGAATGGCACGTACTGAAGGCCATGACAGGCCGAGCAGATTTCGGTGTAGACCTGAAGTCCACGCTGAAGCTGCATCTGATCGAAGGTGCCGAAAGGACCTTCGAACGAGAAGTCATAGTCTTCGACATAACCTGCGCCACCTGCTGCGAAGGCAGAGCTCCCAGCGACAAGGCCGAGTGCGGTTAGAGCGGAAAGTGTGATCTTACGGATCATTGTCGTTGTTCCTTTCATTCCGCAGGAGTGGCTTCGGCTGCGCCGGAACCACCGTTTTTCGCGGCTTTGTGCGCCTCGAAGTCAGCTTCGATTGTTTCCGGCTGTGGCAGCGGTTTCTCGATCACGCCAAGCAGCGGCAGGATCACCAGGATGTAGGCGAACCAGTAGGCAGAGGCGATCAATGAGAGTGTCGCATAGGGCTCTTCGGCCGGCATGGCGCCGAGCCACATCAGGAAGAAGAAATCCACGACCAGAAGCCAGAACCACCATTTGAACATCGGGCGATATTTGCCTGAACGGACCGACGATGTGTCGAGCCATGGAGCAAGTGCCATCGCAACAATCGCGCCGAACATGGCGATCACGCCAAAGAACTTCGCGTCGATGATGCCACCGGTCAGGAAGTTCGCAGCGATCACGACCCATACGTCGCCGGTGAAGGCGCGCAGGATCGCGTAGAATGGCAGGAAGTACCATTCGGGAACGATGTCCGCTGGCGTCGCGAGCGGGTTCGCTTCGATGTAGTTATCGGGGTGGCCGAGGTAGTTCGGCATGAACCCGACAATCGCAAAGAAGACCGCAAGGATTACTGCAAGGGCGAAAAGGTCCTTGATGACGTAATATGGCCAGAACGGAACAGTGTCTTTCTCGGCGTCTTCCTTTGAAGTGCGACGCACCTCGACACCTGTTGGGTTGTTGTTCCCAGTGGTGTGGAATGCCCAGATGTGCACGACCACAAGGCCGACAATCAGGAACGGCAGGAGGTAGTGCAGCGAGAAGAAGCGGTTCAGTGTGGCGTTATCCACTGCTGGCCCACCTTGTAGCCATGTCAGGAGCGCATCGCCCACGAAGGGGATCGCTCCAAAAAGACCAGTGATCACGGTGGCGCCCCAGAAGGACATCTGACCCCACGGCAGAACGTAGCCCATAAAGGCTGTGCCCATCATAAGAACGAAGATCAGGATACCGATGATCCATGTAACTTCGCGTGGTTCTTTATACGAGCCATAATAGAGGCCACGGAAGATGTGAGCGTAAACCGCGATGAAGAACAGAGATGCGCCGTTCATGTGCAAGTACCGCAGCATGTAGCCACCGTTTACGTTGCGCATGATGTGCTCAACGCTTGCAAAGGCCATATCAACGTGGGGGGTATAGTGCATTGCAAGCACGATACCGGTGATGATTTGCAGTGCGAGACAGAAGGTCAGGACGATACCCCAGATCCACATCCAGTTCAGGTTCTTCGGTGTGGGGATCATCAGTGTGTCATAGAGCAATCCGACAACAGGCAGGCGGCGGTGCAGCCACTTTTCGCCACCGGTTTTCGGTTCGTAGTGGTCGTGAGGAATTCCGGCCATCTTTCTCTCCTTTATCCGAGGACGATTGTTGTTTCGTCGACAAATTCAGCCTGAGGGACCAAAAGGTTCTCAGGAGCCGGGCCGCGACGAATACGTCCGGATGTGTCGTAGTGTGAGCCGTGGCACGGGCAGAACCAGCCGCCAAAGTCTCCAGCGTCGCCAAGAGGGACGCAGCCGAGGTGCGTACAAACACCAACCTGCACGAGCCATTCGCCTGATTCATCCAGCGAACGGTTCTCGTCGGAAGCGGGTACTTCGCCAAGGTTGTTGTTGCGAGCGATCGGGTCAGGCA
>JABDPD010000451.1 GCA_013042895.1 Boseongicola sp.
GTCGACTGGTACATCGACGGTTAGCACCAGCGTGTGAAAACCCGCTTTGGTGGCGCGATCCAACATGTCGGCGCGGATTGACTTGTCATGCGGCATGTACATCTGAAACCAGCCCTGGTCGCCGATATGGGGTGCGAGATCTTCGGGGACGACCGTTGCGGTAGTGGACATGGTATAGGGCAGGCCAGCTTTGGCGCAGGCAGCGGCGAGGATTTTCTCGGCGCGTGGCCACATAATGCCGGACATGCCAACGGGTGCACATCCGAAAGGCAAGTGATAGTCGCGCCCCAGAAACGTCGTCGAAAGATCAGGCGTCATTGGGCCTTCGAGAATGCCGGGCATGAACTGGACCGAGGCTAGTGCGTCCATGTTGCGTTTGTGCTGATCCTCGATACCCGTGGCGCTGTCTAGGTATTCAAACACGAAATGCGGCACACGGGTTCGTGCGCGGGCACGCAGATCGGAGATGGCGGGGTAACGGATGTCGAGGCTCATAGCTTGTTTAAACCCCTGATGCGATCCGAGGAAAAGAGCTCTTGCACTTCTTGTGTTCAAAAATATCCCCGCCGGAGGCTTCTGGCCTGAAATCCATTGGAAAGGTCAAGAACATTGCGCGAACACCACTTTCCCTCGGAAGTGAACCTCGTTAGTGTTTCGCAAATGAGTGACTTTGCTGACGATCACGATTTTCCAGACCGCATTCCATTGTCTCAGCAGGCGGTGGCGGCGCGTAGTGCGCCTTATCTTGACGAGCTGAACGCGGCGCAACGCGAGGCGGTGGAGACACTGGACGGCCCCGTTTTAATGCTCGCCGGAGCCGGGACAGGCAAGACCAAGGCGCTGACCACTCGGATTGCGCATCTGTTATCAACCGGGCGCGCGCGGCCGAATGAGATTTTGGCGGTCACGTTCACTAACAAAGCTGCACGTGAGATGAAGAACCGCGTTGGCCGGCTGCTCGGCCAAGCGGTTGAGGGCGTGCCGTGGTTGGGGACGTTCCATGCGATTTGTGTCAAGCTCTTGCGCCGCCATGCAGAACTGGTCGGGCTAAAGACGAACTTCACAATCCTCGATACGGATGATCAGGTTCGGCTCTTAAAGCAGCTGGTTTTCGCTGCCGGGATTGACGAAAAACGCTGGCCTGCTCGTCAACTGGCGCATGTGATTGACGGCTGGAAAAACCGGGCGTTGACGCCGGAAAAGGTGCCAACGGCAGAGTCGGGGGCGTTCAATCATCAAGGTATTGAAATTTATGAGCAATACCAAGAACGTCTAAAGACTCTGAACGCCGTCGATTTCGGAGACTTGCTGCTGCATGTGGTGACAATTTTCCAGAACCACGAGGATGTTCTGGCCCAGTATCAACGCTGGTTCAAATACATCCTCGTGGACGAGTATCAGGATACAAACGTCGCGCAATACCTATGGCTGAGACTGCTGGCGCAGGGACATAAAAATATCTGTTGTGTGGGTGACGACGATCAATCGATCTATGGTTGGCGCGGTGCCGAAGTGGGCAACATCCTACGGTTCGAGAAAGATTTTCCCGGAGCGAAAGTCGTACGTCTTGAGCAGAATTACCGCTCGACACCGCATATCTTGGCCGCCGCATCTGGGGTTATTGCCGCAAATGAAGGGCGGCTTGGCAAGACGCTGTTTACTGATCTGGAAGAAGGCGAAAAGGTTCGATTGATCGGTCACTGGGATGGAGATGAAGAGGCTCGCTGGATCGGTGAAGAGATCGAGAGCATGCAGCGCGGTACGCGAGGACTTGAGCCGTTCGGGCTAGATTCAATGGCTATTCTGGTGCGCGCTTCGCATCAGATGCGCGCTTTTGAGGATCGGTTTCTAACGATCGGTTTGCCATACCGGGTAATCGGTGGCCCTCGTTTCTACGAGCGGATGGAGATCCGAGATGCCATGGCATATTTCCGGCTGGCGGTGTCGCTTGAGGACGACCTCGCCTTTGAGCGAATCGTGAACACCCCAAAACGCGGTTTAGGCGATAAGGCGCAACAGAAGATTCAGATGTCGGCGCGCTCCAACGGTGTGTCGCTTGTGGAAGGCGCGAAGATCCTGTTGGCGTCCAATGGACTGACGGGGAAGGGTGCGAAAGAGCTTGAGAAGTTGGTTCTGGGGCTTGAGCGCTGGCATGGTCTGGTGCAAGCGGGCGCCAGTCATATTGAGATCGCAGAACAAGTCTTGGATGAAAGCGGCTACACCGAGCATTGGCAAAACGACAAAACGCCTGAAGCACCCGGACGGTTGGAGAACCTTAAGGAACTCGTGAAAGCCCTTGAAACCTTTGAGAATTTGCAAGGGTTTTTAGAGCATGTTTCGCTAATCATGGACAATGAAAGTGAAGAGGGCGAAGAGAAAGTCTCGATCATGACCCTTCATGCGGCCAAGGGATTGGAGTTTCCGGCGGTGTTCCTGCCAGGATGGGAAGACGGCTTGTTTCCTTCCCAGCGGTCGATGGATGAAAGCGGATTGAAGGGGCTAGAGGAAGAGCGGCGATTGGCCTACGTAGGGATCACGCGTTCAGAGGAAGTTGCAACGATCAGTTTTGCTGGGAACCGGTTGGTATACGGTCAATGGCAAAGTCAGATGCCGTCGCGTTTCATTGACGAGTTGCCGGCGGAGCATGTGGAAGTCCTGACGCCCCCTGGCCTTTATGGCGGCGGATTTGGCGCGGCGTCAGGAGGCATGTCCGGCGGTGTGAGAAGCACCATTCAGGAAAAAGCGGCGCAGGCGGATGGGTACAACTCCCCGGGATGGAAACGCCTTCAAAGCCGGAGCCAGCAAAGAGGTATGTCCCAGCCGTCTGAAGCCCGCAATATGGTGATAGATATGAACGCGATTTCGGCTTTCACGGTAGGCGAACGCGTGTTTCATCAAAAATTTGGATATGGCGCGGTGACAGCGATTGAGGGTGACAAACTCGACATCTCGTTTGACAAAGCCGGCGACAAGAAAGTCGTCGCAAAATTCATCACAGCGGCGGCGTCTGCCGGAAACGACGTTCCCTTTTGACGCGAATCCAAGGGCTCTGTCCTTAGGCTCGTAGAGCCTCACTCCGGTACTTTTCGCACCCAAAGTTTGGGCCGCACTGTCGTTTCCTTCTTTTGTTTGGAAGTATCCCGGCGAGCGCGAGGGGCAGCGCCCCTCGTTACCGCGTCGCGCAGGCGCGGCGTAATCAATTGGCCCAATTGCCACTACGGAACACGGGCACGCGGTCTCCGCTTTGCGTGATCCCGTCAATGTCGGTCTCAGGGCCGCCGATCATCCAGTCGACGTGGATCAGGGAGGAATTGCCGCCGCGGGCATCAAGGTCCTCGTCTGAGATGTCGCCTGCGTCTACTAGGCAATCTTTGTAGCATTGCCCGAGGGCGATGTGGCAGGCGGCGTTTTCGTCGTAGAGCGTGTTGTAGAACAGCAAACCACTTTCTGAGATTGGTGAGGCGTGGGGAACGAGGGCGACTTCTCCTAGGCGGGCGGCTCCATCGTCGGTCGTTATCAGCTTTTGGAATACTTCTTCGCCGCGCGATGCGCTGGCCTTTGTAATCCTACCTTCCTCGAAAACCACTTCGATGTTTTCAATCAGGCTGCCTTGGTGGCTAAGCGGTTTTGAGGCGCGGGCAGTACCGTTTACTCGGGCGGCGTGGGGAGTCGTGAAGACTTCCTCGGTCGGGATGTTGGGATTGCAGGTGATGCCGTTTTTGGCTTCAGCTGCGCCGCCGGACCAGAGGTGGCCGTCGGCAAGTCCGACGGTCAAATCCGTGCCAGGGCCCGTGAAGTGAAGAGCGGCGAAGCTTTGGTCGTTAAGCCAGTCGCGACGGGTGGCAAGGGCCGCGTTGTGGTCTGCCCATGCGCGGACTGGGTCGGCCACATCCACGCGAGAGGCGGCGAAGAGCGCTTTGGCCAGTGCGGCTTGGGCGTCGTCATCAGACATCCCAGGGAAAACCAGTTTTGCCCAGGCACGGCCGGGATAAGAGATGATCGACCAGTTGATGGCGAAACTGGAAATATGCTCGAGTGCTGGTTTGTAGGCGATGGCATTTGCTTTGGATGCGCGGCCCACTTTAGTTGGGTCCATATCGGAGAGCGCCATCGGGTTCTCTGAGGAGACGTGGAGGCGCGCG
>JABDPD010000454.1 GCA_013042895.1 Boseongicola sp.
AGCGCGACATCGCTGAATTCCTGGATCTCACCGAGGGCGGTGAGGGTGTGCGCATTTTTATTGGCTCAGAGAACAAGCTTTTTTCACTTTCGGGTTCATCTTTGGTCGTCTCTCCATATATGAACGCGGACCGAAAGGTGATAGGTGCGGTCGGTGTGATCGGTCCAACGCGGCTGAATTACGGGCGCATCGTTCCAATTGTTGACTACACGGCCCAAATGGTTGGCCGAATGATTTCTGATCGAGGGCAAGGATGAACGACGAAGACGCAAAGAAACCGGCGGCAGACGAAGATCTGATCGATATCGACAGCCCCGAAGCGTTGGAAGACCCAGACATCGACGAACGGTTCGCCGAGCTAGAAGCCGAACGCGATGAATTCAAAGACAAATTCATGCGCGCGCTTGCTGACGCCGAGAACTCGCGAAAGCGCTCTGAGCGCGATCGCCGCGAGGCCGAACAATACGGCGGGTCTCGCCTCGCTCGCGATCTGCTTCCTGTGTTCGACAATATGCGACGCGCCATTGACGCGATTCCTGAAGAAAGCCGCGAAACAAACAAGGCGGTTATCGAGGGCGTAGAGCTTACCATGCGCGAGCTCATCAGCGTCTTCAAGAAACACGGGATCGAGCCAATTTCGCCAAAGGTTGGCGATCGCTTTGACCCGCAGCATCACGAAGCCATGTTCGAAGCACCGCTTCCCGGCACGCGAGCGGGGGACATCATTCAAGTTTCAGCCGACGGCTTTATGCTCCACGACCGCCTGCTGCGTCCAGCGAAGGTTGGCGTCAGCTCGACTCCCGGTTAGTCACCTCGGCCTTCAGATCATAGAGTGCCTGCAACGCTTCCCGAGGGGTCATCTCGTCGGGGAGCAATTCCGCCAACTTAGTCTCTAACTCGGACGTTTTTGCAGGAATTGGCGCTAGTGCAACCGGCGTTGCCGCAAATAGGGGCAGGTCGTCAATCAAGGCTTTCGCGCCCGGACCTCCCTCACGCTCACCTTTCTCCAACGCCTCCAGAACAACTCTTGCGCGCTCAACAACGGCCGTCGGAAGTCCTGCCAGCTTAGCGACCTGAACACCATAACTGCGGTCCGCCGCTCCGCGCCGAACCTCGTGAAGGAAAATCACGTCACCGTCCCATTCTTTCACCGAAACAGTCGCGTTTTCAACGCCGCTGAGCTTTTCAGCCAACTGCGTCATCTCATGGTAATGCGTTGCAAAAAGCGCCCGACAGGCGTTCACATCATGAAGATGCTCCAATGTTGCCCACGCAATGCTCAGTCCATCATAAGTCGCGGTGCCCCGCCCAATCTCGTCCAAAATCACCAGCGCGCGTTCGTCCGCTTGATTCAAGATTGCTGCAGTTTCTACCATTTCGACCATAAAGGTCGATCGCCCTCGTGCGAGGTCATCCGCAGCGCCAACACGGCTAAAAAGTTGGCTAACAAGGCCAATGTGCGCCGATTTTGCCGGAACAAAGCTTCCGGCTTGTGCCAAAAGCGCGATCAGCGCGTTCTGACGAAGAAACGTAGACTTACCGGCCATGTTCGGCCCAGTCAGCAGCCAGATAGATCCATCACTGCGACCTGAGAGATCACAGTCGTTCGCAATGAATGGCGAGCCCTCAGATTTCAACGCACGCTCAACAACCGGGTGTCGTCCGCCGGACACCTCAAATGTGCGACTGTCGTCAACGACCGGACGCGCCCAGTTTTCAGACTGTGACAACGCAGACCAGGCGCATGTAACGTCTAGCTCGGAAAGTGACCGTGCGCAGTCCCCAAGGGGGCCAGAAACTGCCAAAATGGCGCCAACAAGCCTTTCATAGAGACGTTTCTCGATCTCTAAAGCCCGCCCGCCGGCATTCAAAATCCTCGTCTCCATCTCGGAAAGGTCAACCGTCGTGAACCGAACTGCATTCGCCGTTGTCTGGCGGTGAATGAACTTCTCAGAGAGCGGCGGCGTAAGCATCTTCTCGGCATGTGTCGCTGTTGTCTCAATGAAGTACCCCAGCACGTTGTTGTGCTTGACCTTCAGCGCCGAAATCCCCGTTTCTGAGATATAGTCCGCCTGATATCCAGCAATCACACCGCGACCTTCGTCTCTCAACGTCCTTGCTTCGTCCAGATCAGCATCAAATCCGGAAGCAATGAAGCCACCGTCCCGCGCCAAAAGCGGCGGCTCAGCGACAAGTGCGTCGTCAAGCAGATCGGACAGCTCATCGAAGCCAATCAGTGATTTGCCCAGATTTGTCACGAGAACAGGCGCCTCGTCCGGAAGTGCCTTGGCCATCATCGCTGCCTGACCAATGGCATTTCGGATCGCCGCAAGATCACGTGGCCCACCTCGATCCAGAGATAATCGGCTGAGCGCACGATCCACATCAGGACAGCGCCGCAAGGCATCGCGAAGGTCTCCTCGAAGGTCCGGATTTTCCAAAGCAAATTCAACCGCATCATGCCGTGCAGCGATTACGGTCAGATCCCGCGAAGGAGATGATACCCTACTCTCAAGTAAGCGACCACCGCCTGCGGTTAGTGTTCGATCAATTGCCGACAAAAGGGAGCCGTCACGTCCACCCGAAAGCGCCTGCGTAAGCTCAAGATTTCGCCGAGTTGCCGTGTCGATCTGGAGGGTGCCGCCGCTGACTTCCCGCACAGGAGGCCGCAATAGTGGCAACTTCCCTTTTTGCGTTAACTCCAGATAGTTAATGATTGCGCCCATTGCGGCAGTTTCCGCGCGACTAAAAGCACCAAACGCATCCAGACTCTCAACTTCAAAAAGCGCTGTAAGCCGCCTCAATGCAGATTGGCTGTCGAAACTGCCCCCGGCAAGCGGGGTTAAAGATGCACCCATTTCAGTCACTAAATCAGCGAACTCGGCCTCTCTTGTGTCTGAAACCAACACTTCACGCGGTAACAGTCGTGCAAGCTCTGGCCCAAATTGTTGCACTGTTGTCGCCAGCACACGCAACTCGCCAGTCGAAATGTCGACCCACGCGACAGCGGCTTCGCCACGAACTTCACTCAATGCCGCAAGAAAATTATGACGCCGTGCCTCTAGCAGCGTTTCCTCAGTAAGTGTGCCTGGCGTTACCAGACGAACAACTCCACGTTTCACGACGGATTTCGAGCCACGCTTCTTTGCTTCAGCCGGGCTTTCAAGTTGCTCGCAAACCGCTACCCGAAACCCCTTGCGGATCAAGGTTAGCAGGTATCCTTCAGCCGCGTGAAATGGCACGCCGCACATGGCAATATCTTCGCCAAGGTGCTTTCCGCGTTTGGTCAGCGCAATATCCAAGGCCTCGGCTGCCGAAACTGCGTCGTCGAAGAACAACTCATAGAAATCGCCCATCCGATAGAACAGAAGAGCATCCTTGTGCTCGTCCTTGATCTCAAGGAATTGGGCCATCATCGGCGTGACGCCGGTGGTCGCGACAGGCA
>JABDPD010000456.1 GCA_013042895.1 Boseongicola sp.
GCGCGGGACGACGGACACACCCTCTTCATGGCACACCTTCACCACTGCCGAGACCTCTTGGGTCGAGCTTGGCAGGACCGCGCAGAGCGGCGGGCATTTGTAGGCCGTCAACGCGTCACATTCATAAACCCGTGTCTGCATCTCATCGTCGATCACGGCATCATGTGGGAGCACTTCGCGCAAGCGAGCAACCAGTCGGGATTTCAGCCCCAGAATGCGAGCATCGGGTGTCGGCATTTCCATCGAGAATCTCCCAAGCTTATAATTGGTAAATTTTTCTAACCAATTTTTTAGATTTATGCAAGCGATTGTGATTGGAGCGCCAGCATCCTTTTCTTCACTATAGGTTTATGCCTCGAATAGTCACAAACTCTCTTGCCGCACTCTTCTTTTCATTTGCCGCACCTCTCGGCGGTTTTGCGGACGATGCCTCGATCGAAAACGTCACTGCACGCGCCAGCGGATCAGACTGGTCCTTCTCGGTCACCCTGCTTCACGGTGACACGGGATGGGATGATTACGCCGACGGCTGGCGTGTCGTAGCCGAGGACGGCACGGTGCTCGGCACACGCACGCTCTTTCACCCGCACGTCAACGAGCAGCCCTTCACACGGTCGCTATCGGGTGTCGAGATTCCTGACGGGGTCAAGCGCGTCTATATCGAGGCACGAACAAACACCGACGGCTGGGGTGCCGCGCGTTTGGAAGTTGAGCTACCCGAGTAGGCGATCAAATACAGCGACCGCCATCCACTTCCATGCAAACTCCGGTCACCATGCTCGCTTCGTCCGAGCACAGATAACACGCAGCATTCCCCATATCTTCGGGCGTTGAAAACCGGCCTATGGGGATCGTCGATAGGAACTTCGCCCGCACTTCGGGCGTGTCCTCCCCCATGAACATCTTCAAGAGCGGCGTTTCTCCGGCCACCGGGTTAATCGCGTTAACGCGCACTCCATGCGGCGCCAGCTCTACGGCCATGCCCTTCGTGGCTGTGGTCATCCAGCCCTTGGAGGCATTGTACCAAGACAGACGCGGGCGCGGGCTCACTGCAGCGGTAGACGCGACGTTCAAGATCGCGCCTGCTCCGGCAGCTTTCATAATCGGAACGATGTGACGCGCGGTGAGATACACTGACTTAGCATTCACCGCCAAAACCCGATCAAAATCCTCTTCGTTGATTTCTTCCATCGGCGCCGGCATGTGGGTCGTACCTGCGTTGTTAACCAGCACGGCGATGCGCCCGAAAGTGCTCAAAGCCGTCGCCGTCATCGCCTCGACAGCCGCATTGTCCGCGACATTCACAAGTGTCGCCGAGACGCCCGCACCCAACTCATCCGCCAGAGTCTGGGCCCCTTCAAAGTTCATATCTGCGATCAGAACACGCGCGCCCTCCCCCACAAACTTGCGTACGATGCCCTCTCCAAACCCCGAGGCCCCGCCGGTCACAATCGCGCATTTGTCTTTCAATCGCATCTCATTCCCCTACCCGTGCAACGCAGCTACAGTTTTCAAAATCGAAAACCCATAAAGCGCCTCAAACCCTTTTTCGCGACCGTGTCCGGAAAGCCCGGTCCCACCAAACGGGAGCTCCACACCGCCGCCCGCGCCGTAATTATTCAGGAACACCTGGCCGGCCCGCAGCTTCTTCGCCATCCGCATCTGCCGCGCCCCGTCGCGGGTCCAGACCGAGGCCACAAGACCATAATCAGTGCCATTGGCAATCGAGACGGCTTCGTCCTCGTTCGCAAACGGCATCACGACTTGAACGGGGCCGAAGACCTCATCACGCGCCAAGGTATGCTCCGAACTAACCCCCGCAAACAAAACAGGTGCCACATAGGCTCCGCCCGTTGGAGCGTTGTCGGCAACCTGCCCCACCGCGGCGCGTTCAAGATTGGCACCTTTCTCAATGAACCCCTCAACGATCGCCTTTTGACGCGCCGAGACCAAAGGCCCCACATCAAGATCATCCATTGCAGGCCCCGCCACCAGCTTCGAATACAGCGCCGCCATCTTCTCAACGACTTCGCCATACCGGGATTGGTGTACAAGAATGCGAGACGACGCCGAGCACGTCTGACCCGCGTTTTGGATACCCGCGTTCACAAGGAACGGCAGTGCCGCGTCGACATTCGCGTCCTCAAAAACGATCTGAGGCGACTTGCCGCCCAACTCCAGCGTAACCGGCACAACGTTTTGCGCTGCCGCGGTTTGCACTAAACGCCCGACACCGACCGAACCCGTAAACGACAGGTGACGGACGCCCGCGTGCGCAGTCAGTGCCTCTCCCGCCTCCGCTCCAAGGCCTGGCACGACATTCAAAGCGCCACCAGGCAGACCCGCACGTTGCGCAAGTTCCGCGAAGGCAAGGGCAGTCAGGCACGCCTCTTCGGCTGGCTTCAAGACCGCGGCATTTCCCGTTGCAAGGGCCGCCCCGACCGAGCGCCCGATGATCTGCATCGGATAATTCCAAGGTACGATATGCCCTGTCACGCCATGCGGTTCGCGCAGCGTATAGACCGTGTAGCCATCCAGATAAGGGATCGTCGCGCCGTGCAGTTTATCTGCGGCGCCCGCGTAAAACTCCATATAGCGCGCGAGTGCCAATACATCGGCGCGGGCTTGCTTCAATGGCTTGCCGACATCGAGCGCTTCCAATTCTGCGAGGTGCTCGGTGTTTTCAAGAACCAGTTGCCCAATTCGCGCTAACACACGGCCTCGCTCAGCGGCAGTTGCGCGCCCCCACGCGCCCTCAAGTGCTGTTTCTGCACTCTCAACCGCCCGAGCCACATCTGCCGGCCCGCCCCTTGCAATCTCGCAAAGCGTTGAACCGTCGGACGGGTTAACAAGCTCTAACGTCTCACCGCTCGCTGGCGCCAGCCAGGCGCCCCCTACCAGACATTTGGCCGGATCAAGATCAAGCGGCTTCACGCTCATATTCGCCCCCAAGGTCATCTATTCCGGGTGATCCTAAACGCTGCGCGCAAGGCATTGAAGCGTTAACATCCCCTGAATGCAGGGTTCGTTTTCTTTAACATGGGATGCGGGTGTTGGTAGCGGAGGAGGGACTTGAACCCCCGACACGCGGATTATGATTCCGCTGCTCTAACCACCTGAGCTACTCCGCCAAAAGCGAGGGCTAGGTAGAACCTTGCGCCAAAGCCGTCAAGGGCACTTCGTCGCTTTCTCAATGAAATCGTGGGACGCCTAGAGAACCCGCGACAGAAACGCGCGCGTTCTGTCTTCTTTCGGGTTCGTGAAAAGCTGTTCCGGGGCGGCCTCCTCAAGGATCACACCATTGTCGAGAAAACAGACCTTATCGGCGAGTTCACGGGGCTAAGGAAGGCAGGCGGTGGGGTCTTGGTCCTTGGCAGATTTGACGGCTTACTATTGTATTCTGCGATTAGCCCAAACGGCCAAGGGCAAATGGATAAGTGGGGATACGAAGGTAACTGCT
>JABDPD010000457.1 GCA_013042895.1 Boseongicola sp.
GCGCTGCATTCGCCCAACACTCCGCGCCCAACTCACGCCAAACCCACGCCACATTTCCCTGTCATCTCCGTCTCCGCACAACACTTTGAAGGGAAAACAAATGGAAATTGTTTGGAGCCTCACGCCCGCTGGTTGGGCGATTGCGATCCTTGGGTACACCTGTGGTGTGATCCTCATGTACAAGCTGATGGTTCGCACGTTGCAGCGAAAACGCAACGAAGCCTAGAGCAGTAAGTGGTCGACAGGGGCGGGTATTCACCGCAAGCTTTCCTCACGAAATAGGGGAGGGACGACCGTGTCGCCAGAGCTACGCCAATCCATCGTGCATGCGCGCACGACCAATTACACCACCATTATGGCCTCGACGATCCTCACTTTCGCGATCATCGGGGGCGTTTTGCATCTTGGCGACGGGGCCTATTCGGCGCCTCTGATGGTGCTCACGATCACCGTCACCGCGTTTGGCATCCTCGCGGGCGGGGCGGCTTTGGATGATCTGGCGAACCTGAAGGACGACATGACGGATGGGTTCCGCGCGACTGGTTACGGCAAGGGTGTCGAGGCGCGGGACTTTGGTAAGCTGAAGATGGCCTCAACCGTGCTGGTCGGGCTGACGGGGCTGGCGTTTGTGCTGGCGATCCTGCTTTAGCCGCTTAAAACAGATCGTTGCCGTTGCTTTCGGCGATGGAGTCCGCGGCGACGGCGCCTACGGCTCCGACGGCGACGGGGACGCAGCCTGAAAGCGCTGTGATCGCGACAAGGGCGACGGCGAGGCAGTTGATTCTGGGCATTTGTGTCTCCTTTGCAGAACAACTTGGCGGGGCTTTGCTCGGGCGGCAAGGGGCTATCGCGTTTCGTTGGGGTTGATGGGGCCTGATTGCCGTGATTCAAATGGGCTCGAACAGGTGGGAGACAGCATATGCGCATCTGGCGGATCGGTTTGACGGCATTGGTGCTTGGGCTTGGTGCAGGGGTGGCGGATGCGCGCGAGCGGCTTGGGTGGTCTGTGGCGATCTCGAATGACTCGATCGGGGAATTCCTGGACCGCTGGCAAAGCTCGTCGGTGCAGTTCGGAACGTTTCTTGGGCCTGAATGGACAGGAGCTGCGCCGGAGCGTTTTGGCGAGATGCTCGAGTTTCGGTTTCGCACTGATATTCTGACTCCAGCGGCTTTGGACACACCAGATCCGAGTGATCGCCGGCACGCTGGGGTTCTGGCGTTTGGGGTGCATTCCTATGCGACGCCGGGGAGGTTTGAGGTACGTGGCGGCGTTGATCTGGTGGTTGTGGGGCCGCAAACTGGTATGCTGGATTTGCAGCAGGAGTTGCACAAGCTGCTTGGGTTTACGGTGCCTGAGTTGGATGATTTTCAGATTGAGGACACGGCACGGCTCGATTTCAGTGGCGAGGTTGCACGGGTTTGGGATTTGGGCTCGGCGCGGTTGCGGCCGTTCGTTGAGGCGCAGATGGGATCTGAGGACTTTGTGCGGGCGGGGTTTGATGTGACGTTTGGCGCGCTTGGGCGTGGCGATCAGATGGTGCGGTCGGTGACGACAGGGCATCGGGTGCCGGTCGGGCTTGGGTCCGGCGAGGGGTTTAGCTTTGTCGTTGGAGCGGACGTAGCGCGTGTCGTGGACAGTCTCTATTTGCCGGAAAGCCTTGGGTACGAGCTGACGCCGCTGCGCAAACGGGTGCGGGTTGGGGCGCACTATAGAGCCGATCCGTGGGATGTGTTCTACGGCATCGCGTGGCTTGGAGAGGAATTTGAGGCGCAGCCCGAAGGACAGCTTGTTGGGACCTTTCAGATTGCCTGGCCGTTCTAACGCAAGGCCGTTATTTCTAACGTGTTGACAGGGGTGATGGCCCGGCCTATACGCCGGGCTTCATTGGTGTTGGTGGCCCTCGCAAGAGGATTCCTGTCAGGCTTAAATGCCAGAGGACAACGCCCTTCATAGTTCCCGAGTTGGGGACGCTCTAAGAAGGAGATCAGCCGTGACCAAACGCACGTCTGCCAAGTACAAAATTGACCGCCGGATGGGTGAAAACATCTGGGGTCGTCCGAAATCCCCTGTTAACCGCCGCGAATACGGCCCCGGCCAGCACGGTCAGCGCCGCAAGGGCAAACTTTCTGACTTTGGTCTGCAGTTGCGCGCCAAGCAGAAGCTCAAGGGCTATTACGGCGACCTAACGGAGAAGCAGTTCAAGCGCATCTACGTGGAAGCCGCTCGTGTGAAGGGTGACACAGGTGAGAACCTCATCGGTCTGCTCGAGCGTCGTCTGGACGCCGTTGTTTACCGTGCGAAGTTCGTTCCGACTGTTTTCGCAGCCCGCCAGTTCGTGAACCATGGCCACGTGACAGTGAACGGCAAGAAAGTGAACATCCCATCCTACCGCGTCAAGGAAGGCGACGTGGTTGAAGTTCGCGAGAAGTCCAAGCAGATGGCTCTGGTTCTTGAAGCCGCCGGCCTGCCTGAGCGCGATGTTCCGGATTATCTGGAAGTGGATCACTCGAAGATGACTGCGTCCTTCGTGCGCACTCCGGGTCTGGGCGATGTGCCATATCCGGTTCAGATGGAACCAAACCTCGTCATCGAATACTACGCTCAGAACTAATCGGTTCTTGAGTGAAGTTATTAAGAAGGCCGTCCGAAGGGGCGGCCTTTCTTGTTGGGGAGCAGGGCGCTTGGCGGGATGGTGAGGGAGTCGGAGAGGTTCCCATTGGGATGTAGGCGCAGTGCAAGCAGACAGACGTGATACGGAAATCTGTGGTCCAGGAGGTCGTTGAACTGAGCTTCATCCACGACAACTCCCAAAAATGTCCTATTCGAAATGAGTATCCGACGCTCATTCAAGAGCGCCGGAATAGTGTACAAGACTTAGCCAAGTCCAATGTGCCTGGCATGCTCAACAGGGCTACTTCTCAGGCGTTTTTTCGAAGTACTCAGGCCTCTGCTTTTGGATTTCCGGCGCCGCGTTGAGAACGTCGCCAATATGAGCTCTGAGTCGAGACTCCGATAACTGAAGGTCTTTGGCGATTATTGCTTCAAGTATACTCTGATGGTCTTGGATCACGTGATTGCGCCGTTCTAAAGAAAGCGTCAGGTAACGGATGCGGTCCAGATGTGCCTTTTGCTCGCGGATTAGCGACCAAACATGGGCGTGACCCGAGGCAATACAAATCGCTTCGTGAAAAGCCTCGTCCAATGCATGAAAATTGTCTCTGCTTGCGCGCAGGGACTCCGCTTGTGCTGTGAGACTTGCGTCCAATGCCTTTACAAGTAAAACCGGGTCGTTGGTCAACGCCGTCCGGAGACATTCAACCTCAAGGGCCGTGCGGGTAAAAACCGCATCCGCCACAGCGCGGAGCGAGATTTGTGTGATCACTGTCGCGCGCTGGGGGCGAATCGACAAGAAACCAAGGTTTGATAGCCGAAAGAACGCATCGCGAACTGGCTGGCGAGACACGCCAAGTTGCTTGGCGATTTCTGCCTCTGACACTTTTGCACCCGGCGGTAGCTTGATCGAGATTACAGCAGAATAAAGCGCATCAAAAACCTGATCGGTTGCAGAAACCGCCTGTTTTTCAAGTGGTTCAATTGCAAGGTCCATGGGCCCAGCTTCCTTTTGGGTCTGCTTGCCTGACTTGTAACCCAGAGTTCACTTTGACACAACTGGCCGTCTAGCATATTAGAATATCATCTTATTGAAAGACTGCCGATGCTCCTGTGTGATCCCGACCGCCTTTTCCCCACGGAACAAAAGAGTAGGGGCCTGGCTCGCGCTCTTTATGAGTCAGTAGCAGATCTGCCGATTATCAGCCCTCACGGTCACTGCGACCCGCGTTGGTTTGCTGAGAATGATCGCTTTCCAAACCCTGCCGAGCTCTTCGTTATTCCCGACCACTACGTCTTCAGGATGCTTGTCAGTCAGGGGGTGTCGATGGCGGATCTTGGCATTCCGCGGGTCGATGTTGGCTCTGTTCACGTTGACCCGCGCGAGATCTGGCGCCGCTTTGCCGATGGGTATCACCTGTTTCGCGGTACACCATCTTCCATGTGGCTTGACCATTCTTTTCAGTTTGTATTCGGCGTGAATGAGGTGCTTGGCCCGGAAAATGCTGACGCGATCTATGACGATATCGAATCCAAACTATCCACGCCGGAGTATCGCCCTCGTGCCTTGTTCGATACGTTCAATATTGAGCTTCTAGCGACCACCGAGGGCGCGCTTGATGACTTGAGGTGGCACAGGAAAATCCGGGACAGTGACTGGAACGGGCCAGTCGTGACAACTTATAGGCCAGACGCAGTTGTCGATCCTGACTTCGAAGGATTTTCAGATAACGTCGTGCGTTTTGGCGAAATCACCGGCGAGGACACACAGAGTTGGGCCGGCTACCTTAACGCCCATCGCAAGCGGCGGGCTTACTTCAAGACATTCGGCGCGACGGCCAGCGATCATGGTCATCTGACCGCCAGGACAGAAAACCTGAATGAAGGCGATGCAGAAGCGCTGTTCGCCAAAGCTCTTACTGGGACAATCTCGGCAGAAGAAGCAGACGCTTTTCGCGGACAAATGCTCACTGAAATGGCGCGCATGAGCCTTGAGGATGGTCTAACGCTGCAAATCCATGCTGGCTCTCGACGTAACCACTCCGCGCAGATCTTCACTCAGTTTGGGCGCGATAAAGGTTTCGATATCCCGGGGCCAACAGATTATGTAGCATCTCTTCGGCCGATGCTCGACGCCGTGGGCATGGAGCAGAATCTGACTATCATTTTGTTTACTTTGGACGAGACCGTTTACAGCCGCGAGCTTGCGCCATTGGCGGGTGCCTATCCAGCTCTGAAACTCGGCCCGCCGTGGTGGTTCTTTGACAGTTACGAAGGAATAAAGCGCTTTCGAGAAGCGACCACAGAGACCTGCGGCTTCTACAACACCGTAGGATTCAATGACGACACTCGCGCCTTCTGTTCGATCCCGGCCAGACACGACGTTTCGCGCCGATCAGACAGCGCGTATCTCGCCACGCTTGTAGCAACCGGACGCCTGCGCGAGGCGGAGGCTTTTGAAGTCGCTCAAGATCTTGCTTACGGCCTTGCCAAATCAGCTTACAATCTTTGAATTCAGGAACTCAAAATGCCAAATGCACAAACCCGGTATGCTGTTGACCCAGAATCGGCGAAATCTTTCGACACAGGAAAGTTGCGCGAACATTTTCACGTAGGCGATTTGTTTGCCGAAGATGAAATCAAGCTTGTCTATTCGCATTACGACCGATTGGTTCTTGGTTCCGCGGTGCCGAAATCCGCGCCACTGGTGCTGGATCGGCTGCCCGAAACCGGAACTGCAAGCTTCCTTGAGCGGCGCGAGATGGCAGCGTTGAATCTTGGCGATACGGGGACGATCGAGGTGGATGGCACTAGCCATACGCTTGAAAAAGGTGAGGTGCTTTACATCGGTATGGGCGCGGGCGCAGTGACGATGAGTGGTGGACGCTACTATCTGCTCTCTGCGCCTGCACATCGGTCATGTCCGACGAAGCTGATCAAGCTGGAAGACGCGCGCCGGGTTGAGCTGGGCGCACAGGAGACGGCGAACCAGCGTGTCATCATTCAGTTCTTGCACCCGGACGTTTGCCAAAGTTGCCAACTCTCGATGGGCTATACTCAGCTTGCGCCAGGATCGATTTGGAACACGATGCCTACCCACGTGCATGATCGCCGAATGGAGGTTTACTTATACTTCGATTTATCCGCGGATCAGCGCGTGTTCCATTTCATGGGTAAGCCGGAAGAGACGCGCCATATTGTAATGGCGAATGAGGAAGCTGTTATCTCTCCACCATGGTCGATCCATTGCGGTGCGGGCACATCCGCATACACTTTTTGCTGGGCGATGGCAGGAGACAACGTTGATTTCACGGACATGGATATGGTCGCCATGGAGGAACTCCGATGAGCGATCCTTTTCGGCTAGACGGGAAGCGGGCGTTAGTGACTGGCGCAAACACAGGAATAGGCCAGGCCATCGCGGTGTCCTTGGCACAAGCCGGAGCCCATGTGGTCGCCGCTGGGCGATCGTCTTGCAGTGAAACTCTACGTTTGATGGGCGGTGGCGAAGAGCTTGAGATGGATTTGTCTGATCCCTCAGAAGGCGCAAGGCTGCTCTCAGGAGCAGGACCTCTCGACATTCTTGTGAATAACGCCGGGATCATTCGCCGCGCCGATAGCGTTGACTACACCGAGGCTGATTGGGATGACGTTATAGGTGTTAACCTCAAAGCAGTGTTCATGTTGTGCCAGCAATTCACCCGTGACGCGCTTGCGCGCAATGCACCCGGTCGGATTGTGAACATTGCCTCACTTCTCAGCTTTCAGGGTGGCATTCGCGTGCCAGCCTATACGGCCTCAAAGCACGGCGTGGCTGGGTTGACCAAGTTACTTGCAAACGAGTGGTCGGTGCATGGGATCAATGTGAACGCAGTTGCGCCAGGCTATATCGCGACAAACAATACTACAGCTCTGCGCGAAGATCCCAAGCGCAGCGCCGAGATCTTGTCGCGTATTCCGGCGGGGCGTTGGGGCGACCCGTCTGATATCGCCGGAGCGGTGACATTCTTGTGCGGGCCATCGTCGGGTTACGTTACTGGTGCCGTGCTAAACGTGGATGGAGGTTGGCTTGCCCGTTAGGCTGACGCGAAGTGGCGCGCCACCTGATATTGCGATTGTGCACCTGGGCCCTGGTGCATTTTTCCGGGCGTTCAATGCTATATACACCGAGGACGCGGGTGATTGGGGCATTCTGGCGGTAAGCCTGAGAAGCCCGACCGTGCGGGATCAGTTGGCGCCACAGGGGGGCGTCTATACCTCTTTGACATTATCAGAAGCGGGTAATGAAAGCCGCATTATTGGTTCAATCGCCGACGTAATTGTCGCGCCCGAGGCCCCTGAGAAGGTGTTGGCCGCAATGGCAAACCCAGCTGTGAAAGTCGTCTCGCTGACTGTGACAGAAAAAGGATACTGCCACGAGCCTTCGACAGGTTCGCTCAATTTTGATCATGGGGATATCCAACATGATCTGCGCAACTTAAACGCGCCCAAGTCTGCGGTTGGCTTTATAGTTGCGGCGCTGGAGCAGCGAAGACGGGCTGGAGCGAAGGCGTTCACGGTTTTGAGCTGTGACAATCTGCCTTCAAACGGTGACTTGGTGCGTGGGATCGTTTTGCAGTTTGCGGCTAAGGTCTGTTCTGATTTGTCTGACTGGATTGCCAAAAATACGAGCTTTCCGGCGACAATGGTGGACCGGATTACGCCAGCGACTACAGAGGCGGACGTGGCTGCGTTGGAGAAGGCAGAGGGATATTACGATCCGGGGTGCGTCGTTCATGAGTCCTTCCGCCAGTGGGTCATTGAGGATGACTTCGTAGATGGCCGTCCGGCTTGGGACAAAGTGGGCGCGCAGATGGTTGCTTCTGTCGAAAAGCACGAGCTGATGAAACTGCGGTGCCTCAACGGAACGCATTCGACGCTCGCCTACCTTGGCTATCTCGCGGGATACGACACCATTGCCGAGTGTGTGAGGGACCCTGCGTTTGCCGCTTTGTGCGAGAAACTGTGGCGAGAAGAGATCACGCCCGTGCTCGCCGAGCCGGAAGGCGAAGATCTCGAGCGATATTGTGAGAAACTAATGGCGCGATATCGCGATGCGGCTATTCGACATCGCACGTGGCAGATCGCGATGGATGGCAGCCAGAAGTTGCCACAACGCATTCTCGGCACAATCCGTGACAATCTGGAGCGCGGAGTGGTGCCTCGGGGCCTTTGCCTCGCCGTTGCAGGCTGGATGCGTTACGTCGGCGGTGTCGACGAAAATGGAACGCCGATCGACGTGCGCGACCCGCTCTCTGCGCAGTTGCAACAAATCAGCCGCGAGGCGCAAGATAAGGTAAACGCGTTACTGGCGCTTGAGGAAGTCTTTGGGCTGAGTTTGCCCAAGAACGAACGGTTCTGTGCAACAGTTTCGGAAGCTTATGATCAACTCGTCAGCAGCGGCGCGCGGGCGACTGTGAAGGGCTGGCTTTCTCCGGTTCGCTAGACCGCAATGTTACACGCCAACGCTCACCTAGTTGGAAGCCAGACCTTCTTGATCGCGCGGAGCGCCTAGGTCGGTAGGAACTCCATCCGATTTGGAAGAACCGTTTCGACAGACGCTGTCATGTCAAGCCGCGACATGTGACCAACGCGGACGTCGACTTCAGGTGTTCCAAAGGTGAATTTCGCGGCGACCCAAGCGGGATTTTCATCGCTGCCATTGGGCCGCCAAACAGTACTTTTCTTCTTATAGCGCCGGCGAATTTAGGGAGCACACATTGCTTCGAACTCCCCGCCTGGGCGAGACGAGAACTGCGCTATCCAGAACGCAAATGTGGCGCTTAATCCGGTCGGCTCGCTACAGTTATGCCGGCATATCTGCCAGAACTTTGTCCGCAATTACTTCGGCGGTCGCGGCTGACAGGGTCCAGCCAAGGTGGCCGTGACCGGTGTTGTAGTAGACGCCAGTACGTTTGCCGCCCTTAACAACGGGGACCATGTTCGGCATCATGGGGCGTAGTCCGGCCCATGGAACGGCATGTTCGGTGACGACATCGGGGAAGAATTCCTCGACCCATTTCACTAGTGGCTTCACGCGGTCATCGCGGATATCCCAGTTGTAGCCGTTGAACTCGGCTGTGCCAGCGACGCGGAAGCGGTCCTTGCCAAGGCGGCTGGTGACGACTTTGGCTTCGTCGTCCAGAAGGCTCATCCACGGGGCGGCGGCCTGGCTTTCCTCGTCGTCCAGCTTCACGGTGATCGAGTAGCCTTTGACCGGGTAGACGTTGATACGGTCGCCGAGAATTTTGCCGAACTTGCGGCTGCCAACACCGGCGCAAACAACCAAGCCATCAAACTCGGCGTCCTGCTTTTCCGCTTTGCCCTCTTTCCATGTTACGACGTGCTTACCACCGCGCGGAGTGATCGAGGTCACATCCGCGTTGAAATGGAAATCGACGCCCTTCTTGCGGCATGCCTCGGAGAGGCCGCGAGAATAGAGGTGAATGTCTCCAGTCGCGTCGGAGGCTGTGTAGTAGCCGCCATAGAAGTTTCCTTGAACAGCGGGTTCGAGTTTCTTGATGTCTTCCGGCGTCACGGCTTCGCGGGTGAGACCGCCCTCGGCCAGAAGCTTATTCACTTCTGTAGCGTGGTCGTACTCTTTCTTGGTGTTGTAGATGTGAAGGATTCCGCGCTCTTCGATATCAAAGGCAAATCCTTCTTTCGCGGCGGTCGCCTTCAGGTGCTCGCGTGCGGAAATAGCGAGGCGTACAGTGTCGATTGTGTTCTGACGGTAGTGCGGGATGTTGGCGACGAATTCGGCCATCCATGAGTATTTATGCCAGCTGGGCTTTGGGTTGACGAGCAAGGGCGCGCCGCGCTCGAACATCCATTTCATGCCTTTGAAAACGGTGGACCACCGGTTCCAGACCTCGGCGTTTGACGCCGAAAGCTGACCTCCGTTTGCGAAGGAGGTATCCATTGCCGCGTAACGGTTCTGGTCGAACACGGTCACGTCGAAGCCACGGTTCATAAGCGCATATGCGGTGGTTACACCGGTGACACCGGCGCCGATAACAGCAATTTTCTTCATCAGGGTTCCCCCAAGACAGATCCAGATCAGATGCGGATATCCGCACCGGCGATCCCCTCTGTCCCTGAACCTGAGAGTTTACGCAAAAGAGGTCCTTTTGCTTTCTCCGTCGGTGGGCCTGAGGTGCCAGGCCGCTTTCCAGATTGTCAGTCCATAGTGCAGTTCATTTGCCTGAGAGTTTCCGGGGGGTTGCTCCTTCGGCGCCGGCGGTTGACCGATCTCTCCTGCACAAGACCTTCGCGACATCGCTCCCTTAGGAGCATTGTTGATTCGTAGCAAGTGATTTTATCTGCGGTCGACCCATGCGGGACGGGTCGACTGATTTTGCGTGGCATCGCTGCCTCAGGCGGCTTTCGCGGCGTCTCCGGCACCATAGCGTCCGTAGAAGGTTTCACCGGTTTCCGCGAGGTCGCGCAGAAGTGCGGGGGTCTTGAAACGTATCCCGTGGGTTTCTGCGAGTGCGTCGCAGATTTCAACGGCTTTGGCTGCTCCGATCATGTCGAGCCATGAGAACGGACCGCCCGACCACGGAGCAAAGCCCCAGCCGAGGATTGCACCGACATCGCCTTCGCGGATGTCAGTAAGAACCCCGTCCTCAAACGAACGCACAGCTTCTAGGGTTTGTGCCATCATCAAACGGTGCTGGACGTCGGTAAGTTCAGGCTGATCGTCGAGAAGTGGGTATTTGTCGTGGAGACCGTCCCATGTTCCGATGCGCTTACCAGCGTCGTCGTATGCGTAGAAACCAGCTTTTGCGCTGCGGCCTTTGCGTCCCTCGCTTTCGAGCCAGAACAAAACACCGTCGGTGATTTCGTCGGGATAGGCGTCGCCCATCGCCGCCTTTGATGCGCGTGCGATAGAGGCGTTCAGGGTGATTGTGGTGTCGTCAATGAGTTGCAGCGGTCCCAGAGGAAATCCGAGAAGCTTGGCTGCGTTCTCGACGAGGGCGGGTTCAATGCCCTCGGTAACCATGCGCGCGCCTTCTTTGCCGTAGGGCAGGATGCAGCGGTTGGCATAGAAGAAGCGAGCGTCATTAACGGCGATGGGAGTTTTGCGGATTTGGCGCACGAAATCTAGCGCTTTGGCCACGGCACGGTCGCCGGTTTTTGCACCCTTGATGATCTCGACCAACAACATCTTGTCGACCGGTGAAAAGAAATGGATGCCGATGAATTGCTCGGGTCGCGCGCTGGCCTTTGCCAGTTCGGTGATCGGCAAGGTTGAGGTGTTGGTGGCGAAGATCGCCGTGTTGGGGATGATGGGTTCAACTTTTGCGGTCATCTCGGCCTTGACCTTGGGGTCCTCAAAAACGGCTTCGACGATGAGGTCGCACTCTGCGAGCGCGTCCAGGTTGGTCGTCGCCGTGATTCGGCTAAGAACCTGCTCCTTCTTTTCCTCGGTGACTTTGCGGCGCTGAATGCCCTTGTCGAGGATACCGGTCGAGTATGATTTGCCCCTGTCAGCTGCGTCTTGGTCACGGTCGATGAGCACAACATCGATACCAGCATTGGCGGACACATAGGCGATGCCTGCGCCCATCATGCCAGCGCCAAGTATGCCAACTTTCTTTACGGTCTCATCAGCGACCTTGGGGCGGTTGGCACCTTTTTCGAGGGCTTGTTTGTTTACAAAGAGCGAGCGGATCATGGCCGAAGACGTCGGGTCCATGAGGATCGAAGTGAACCAGCGGGCTTCGATTTTGAGCGCTGTGTCAAAGGGGACAAGCGCGCCTTCGTAGATCGAGCTGAGAAGCGCCTTGGCAGCAGGGTAAACGCCTTTGGTCTTGCCGTTGATCATCGCAGAAGCACCAACGAAAGTCATGAAGCCAGCAGGGTGATAGGGGGCTCCACCGGGCATTTTCCAACCCTTTTGATCCCACGGCTTAACGATATCGGCATCGGTGGCATTGAGGACCCATTCTTTGGCTGCGGCCATCAGGTCCTCAGCCGGAACAACTGCATCGATGAGTTGCGCGGATTTTGCTTTCTTCGGGTCGAGCATTTTGCCTTCAAGAAGGACAGGGGCTGCGTTCATCGCGCCGACCATGCGGGAATAGCGGGTGGTGCCGCCTGCTCCGGGGAAAAGGCCGAGAAGGATTTCGGGAAGGCCAATTTTGCCCTTTGAATTGTCGGACATAACCCGGTGGTGACAGGCGAGCGCAATCTCGGTGCCGATGCCAGCGCACAGGCCCGGAATGGCGCA